>NZ_JBGBPX010000008.1:0-168085 GCF_041107475.1 Rhodanobacter sp. FW021-MT20
GCGCATCGAGGGGAAGCCTTGCGATTGATCGAGCCTATGACAGTCGGCTCGGGCGAGAGTTTCTCAACAGCCTGCTAAGGGCTCACATGTTGTTGAGATCAATATGAAGGATGGTGCTGGTTTAAGACCGGATAGTCAGCCTAATGAATTGGTGCACCAAGGAGCAGTTCGAGATGGTAGGCAAGCGAATCTTACGGTAAAAGAGAATGACAACTGATAAATCAATTACCTTGACGGATACTTACGATTTACTTGCCCTTCACAAGGGTCTGATGGAGTCACGCTTCTGCGACGTACCAAATGATCCCGGTGTTTCGGGTAGCCCTCGTCTGGCTGATATCCACAGAAACGTTATCAAAGCCATACGTTCGGCCGATTTGCCGGCTGGTCTTAGTCCTGAGAGCTGGGATAAGTGGCTCGTAGTAGATGAGGATCGAAGAGAGTGGCGTATAGCCTTAGATAGGGCAGTCAAGTCTTCACGCTGGCAAAAGATGGATTATGCGGAAAAATGCTCGCTCGCATCGAATCTATTGGCACCTTTCTATATCGACGATGAGGTGCTTGATAAATTCGTAAAAGCCGCAGACGCCAACAAATATTGAATTTGCCCACCACCTTCACGAGAGCGGAGCTCAGGGTCAGGTCTAGCATCGTTGCATTTGGTGGGGCCGCCGTCGTAAGGGCTTTTACGTATCGGGTGGAGGTGTGTAACGCGTCGGGGTGCTCGGGCTGGCGGGGCTCGGAAAACGTGACGGTGGTGCTCGGAAATGGCGGCGGCCAAGGTGAACGGGGTGCAGCCGGACAACTTCAAGTGCAACGGGGCGCCGGCGCTGGAGAAGGAGGGCACGCCATGAAGACGATCTGTCGAAACGCGCATCGTTCGTGGTGGTCGATAACTGCCAGTTTGCTGCTGTGGGCTGTGGTCGCCATGGCCCATGCCGGCACGGTGACGTATGTGTACACCGACCCGCAAGGCACGCCGCTGGCCGAGGCCGATGCGCAGGGTAACATCATCGCCCGGTTCGACTACTCGCCGTATGGCAGCATCGCGCTGGGCACGGCGCCGAATGGACCGGGGTATACGGGGCATGTGAACGACCCGGAGACGGGGCTCGTCTACATGCAGCAGCGGTACGATGACCCGAGTGGCGGGCGATTCCTGAGCCCGGACCAGGTGGGGGTAAGCCCGGGAGATGTGTTCAGTTTCAATCGGTATGCGTATGCCAACAGTAATCCGTTGCGATATACAGACCCAAGTGGACGGTGTGCGGAGTATTACAGTAAGAAGGATGGTGGTGGCTGCAAGGTTGATGTCGATCCATCGCTTACTAAAAGCAAGCAGGCGCAGGCAGCAAGGAGGGCGGTAGAGGGTGTGTTAAATAAATACGACAAGGCTATCAATGCGCTATCTGATGGAAAATCGTACTCGGTCTTCACAAAAAATTCCCGCCATCGAACTGAGGCCATTGGCCACTTAACAGGTAAGCAGATCAAGGCGCTGTGGAATGGGCAGCATTTCTCGATAGTCTCGAATGGCACATATATGAGTAGTAATGGAGGGGTTGGGGGTGCGGTGCCTGGCCATACGGCATTGGAGCCGCAAGGAGTTTTGGGGTATCAGGTTAGCTCCAGTGTGGCAACGGAGATATTTCACGAGTTTGGGCATATTACACCTGCGGGATTGCAGATGACGCGGATGTACGGTGATGCGCCTATTCGTAGCCCTGAATATATTGAGCGCGAACAAAAAGCAAGTACTGTTGGTAGCGTGATTGCTAGTTCTGTACAAGCGCCATTCCTTTGTTCTGCCATAGAATATGGGTGCTTCTGATATGTCGATTTATCGCGTTCTGAAAATATTTCAAATAGTATTGTATGTCGTCTGTATATACGGTTGTGATCGCCATGATCACGGCGCACTGACAGGCTTCACTCATACGGTTCCAACGGTATTTAAAAATAGAAACGGTGCGACTATCAAAGTATCAACCGAGGGTTTATGGCTTGGTGGGGTGTTTTATAAGGCACATGATTGCTCGAATGAAAATTTTAACTGTTTTGTTTATGGTGGAAAAATTTTATTTATAACACCAAAACTATGTTATATGCCGCCCATGCGTAGTTGGAGAGTTGGGAGCTTCATGGTCGAATGGAATGGATACGATCAAGGCTCGGAAGGTGATGTGATCCAATCGAACTTTGGGAATGGTGTGGGATATGGTTTTTCAGAGCTTAAGGGAAAAGGCATCGATAGTATTGCTTACAATATTGGAGATACTCATGTGGCTGTGGGTGAAAGGTTTTACGCGGATGCTCCATCTTGGCGTATGAATGACATGCTTTATTTCAGCCCTTCCGGTCCAGCGTTTCTTCCCTGTGTAAAGGAATGGGGTAAATAACAATGATGTGTGGCGCCGCCACGATCTGATACGTCCGTCTCGGATTCGGTAGCGAGCTGTATTTCGTGATAGCGTGTCTCGGGACAAGCTCCAGTCCGGTTGCCTTGATGTCCAGGCAGGCCGCTCGCGATGACGGCATCATTGCATCCTCGCCACGCGGGTTGCGAACAACCCGCTCCCGGTATGCGTCAGACGGGGCTTCGAGCAGACATTTATCAGCCCCTGACTTTCGGCACAGGCCGGCCGTACTCCCGCCCCGCTCGGTTATCCTGATTCCTTTTGCTGCGGGGAATTCCCATGCGTCGATTGCTGCTTGCCGGCTTGATTGCCTTCACCGTGTTGCCTGCTGCCGCGATGGCGGAGCAGGCGCCGGCCACGGCGCCGCTGACTATGGAAACCATCATGGCCAGCCCGGATTGGATCGGGCAGGCGGTGGAGAGTCCGTATTGGGGCGTGGATGGGCGCAACCTGTATTACGCGTTGAAGCGTGACGGCAGTTCGGTGCGCGATCTGTATCGCGTCGATCCGGCCGGTGGTGCGGCGACGAAGCTCGATCCGGCGGCGATGGCGCAGGCCGATGGTCCGGCGGTGTATGACCGCGCGCATCAGCATGCGGCGTTCGTGCTGCATGGCGACGTGTTCCTGGTGGATCTGGCCAGTGGTCGTCGCGTGCAGGTTACGCGTACGCCGCAGCGCGAATCCGCGCCGCAGTTTTCCGCCGACGGCCACGCGCTGCAGTTCCGTGACGGCAATGACTGGTACGTCTACGATCTTGCCAGTGGCGTCACTTCGCCCGCGGCGATCCTGAAGTTTGCCGACAATCCGCAGACGAAGCAGCCTGATGCGCTGGCCGCGGAGCAGTTGCGCCTGTTCAAGACGCTGCGCGAGATCAAGGCCGACAAGGACGCCGAGCTGGCGCGGAAGAAGGCGCTGGAGCAGGCCGATCCCACCCGTGCGCCGCTGCCATTCTGGCTGGGCGACAAGGTCGCCGCGGTGGATACCGAGCTGTCGCCCGATGGCCGCTGGATGCTGGTGATCACCAAGCCCGCGCACGCCGACGACGGCAAGGCGCCGGACGTGATCCATTACGTCACCGATTCGGGTTACACCGAGGTGCAGAAGGCACGCACCTACGTGGGCCGCAACGATCCGGCGCCGCAGTCGCTGCTGCTGCTCGACCTGTCCGCGCACAAGATCTGGCCGCTGAAGACCGACGGCCTGCCGGGCATCAAGGAGGATCCGTTGAAGGCGATCCGCGCGCAGACCGTGGCCGCGCTGGAGAAGGCCGGCAAGGACGACCAGGCCAAGGCGCTGAAGGCGCCGGCGGTGCGGCCGGTCACCATGGCCAACGAGGGCAGCGGCGGTGGCATCGTGTGGAGTGACGACGGCCACGAGGCCGCAGTGCAATTGCGCGCGATCGACAACAAGGATCGCTGGATCGCCACCGTCGACTTCGACAAGCACGCGCTGGTGACGCAGGATCACCTGCACGACCACGCCTGGATCAACTGGAGCTTCAACGACTTCGGCTGGCTGAAGGACGGCCGCACGCTGTGGTACCTCAGCGAAGCCAGCGGCTGGTCGCGGCTGTACACCAAGTCGCTGGACGGCAAGGCGCGCGAGATTGCCGGCGGCAGCAAGTTCGAAGTGAGCCAGCCGCAGCTCAGCGCCGACGGCAAGTGGTTCTACCTGCTGGCCAACAAGGTGGCGCCGTACAGCTACGACGTCTATCGCGTGCCCTCCGACGGCGGCACGCTGACCCGCCTCACGCAGTACCAGGGCGTGGACGGTTTCGCCCTGTCGCCCAACGGCCAGCAGTTGGCCGTGTTGCATTCGGCGCCGTACATGCTCGATCAGCTGGCCGTGCAGAACGCGGCCGGAGGCACGCCGCGCGAACTGACCAACACCATGAAGCCCGGCTTCACCGCGCGCCACTGGATCGAACCGAAGTTCGTGCAGGTGCCGTCCTCGCACGGTGCCGGCGTGGTCTACGCCAAGTACTACGGCCCGGCCAACGAGACCGACGCGCCGGATTCGCGTCCCGCCGTGATCTTCATCCACGGCGCCGGTTACCTGCAGGACGTATCGATGCAGGAGACCTACTACATCCACGAACAGATGTTCCACAACCTGCTGGTGCAGCAGGGCTACGTGGTGCTGGACATGGATTACCGCGGCTCGGCCGGCTACGGCCGCGACTGGCGCGACGCGATCTACCGCAACATGGGTCATCCGGAACTGGAAGACCTGCTCGACGGCAAGGCGTGGCTGGTCAAGCACCACGGCGTCGACCCGAAGCGCGTGGGTGTGTACGGCGGCAGCTACGGCGGCTTCATGACCGAGATGGCGATACTGCGCGCGCCGGGCCAGTTCGCCGCCGGCGCCGCATTGCGTGCGCCGGCCGACTGGATGACCTACAACCACGAGTACACCGCGAACATCCTCAACGACCCGCAGCTCGATCCCGAGGCGTACAAGACCAGCTCGCCGATCGAATACGCGGCGAACCTGCAGGATCCGCTGCTGATCGAGCACGGCCTGATCGACGACAACGTGATGGCCAGCGATTCCATCCGCCTGTACCAGCGCTTCGTCGAACTGCACAAGAAGAACTTCTGGATCTCGCTGTACCCGCTGGAACGCCACGGCTTCAAGCACGCCGACGACTGGTATGACGAATACCGCCGCATCGACGAGCTGTTCAATACCTACGTGAAGCCGGTGCACTGACCGGGAATCGCGAGCCTCGAATACCCTCGTCATCCCGGCGCAGGCCGGAAGCGCTTTTCAACAGACGGCTGTCTGGTCATCCAGTAGCGATCACGCCTGTTCAGGCCATGCGGCTACTGGATTCCTGCCTGCGCAGGAATGACGAGCAAGTGTGTCGTGCCGGTGTGCGCTGCGCATGATCGCGGATACGTAAAAAGATATGGCATCAATGGCGATGCGCTCAACGTGCATCAAAAGCCATCCGCATCTGCAGCATGATCTGGCGCCCGTAGACGTCGTAGTTCTCGTCGTTGAAGTACGGCGCGTCGGTGTAGCTGGCGTCGCGTGGCGGCATCTTGTTGGCGAGGTTGTTGACCATCAGCGCGAAGCGCAGGTGGCGCGTGGCCTGGTAGCCGATGCTGCCGTTGAAGGTGATCCACGGACGCAGGCGTCCGGCATCGGGCTGGCTGGCACCGCCCAGGATGGCGGCATAGTTTGGCGATGAACCCACGCGGCGGGCGTACAAGGTGCTGGTCCAGCGGCGGCCAGGGCTGGTCCAGTCCAGCGCGCCGGTGAACATGCTTTTGAATTCGGTGCTGGACTGCGGGTTGGCCAGTTGCCGCACCGATGGCGTGCCGGCTTCGAAGCGGAATTCGTGGTTGAGCAGATCGTTGTAGTCCAGCTGCAGGCCGAAGCTGCCGAAGCGCGTGGGTACGAAGTGGTAGCGAAGCGAGGCAAAGATCGCGCGTATCGTTTCGCTGGACAGGTTGGCATAGCTGGTGACGAGGGCCGTGATCGGCCCATCGGTCCCGGCGCGCTGCACCTGGCCGGTGGTCGGATTGGTCAACGCCTGGCATTGCGCCGAAGCCGGGTCGAGCTGGCCGAGCAGGCAGCGCGCGTCGTCGTAGGTCAGCTGGTCGATATCCTGTTCGACGACTTCGTTGCGAATGGCCATGTCGATGTAATCCACGCTCACGCTCACGCGCTCGGTGGGCGACCAGGCGGCACCGGCGGTCCAGCTGCTGGCCGTGGTCGGGCGCAGCGTCGGGTTGGCCAGCAAGGTGCCGCGCACGCCGTTGCTGTAGGCGTCGCAACTTGACGCGCCATCCTTCGCGCATGCGTAGTAGTCGGTGACCTGGGTGTAGTAACTCGACGGGCTGAGGAACAGCGACGAAAGGTCCGGCGCCTTGAACGAGGTGGCGTAGTTGCCACGCAGCAGCAGCGAGTGGAACGGGCGGTATTCCACGCCGAAGCGATAGGTGAAATGGTGGTTGCCGCGGGTACGGTCGCTGTCGTAGCGGTCGTAGCGCCCGGACAGGTCCAGCGTCAGCGGCTTGAACAGCGGCAGGTTCAGCTCGAACGCCGTCGCCGCGTGCGCGCGACGGCCGCCGCCGCCCGAGGCCGCGTGCTCGAACACCGCATGGTCGGCGAACAACGGATTGATCGGCTCCTGCCACGATTCGCCGCCGGCTTCGACCAGCGCAGCCAGGCTGGCGTTGCCGCCCGGCAGCTCGAACCAGGCCGTGTTGCCGATGGTGAGGCGCGTATCGTGCAGGGCGGTGTTGCTGGTTTCGCCGACATCGCGCGCAAAGCCGGCGTATTGGGCCGGCGACACGCCATCGAAAAAGGCCGCCGCATCGGTGCGGTAGAGCGGCAGGCCGGTGACCGGATCGATGTTGCCGGTCGCGCCCAGCAAGGTGCTGAAGAAGTGGTTGATCAGCGGCGCGATCAGCAATGGCTCCTCCACCCGTGCGTGGTCGCCGCTGCGCAGGTGGTAGATGTCCCAGGTCCAGTCTGAGGCGCCGAAGCGGCCGTTGGCGCCCAGGTCGGCCTGGTACAGCACGTCGCGCTGGCGGTACATCTGGCCGAAGACACCGTTCGGCATTTCTTCCGGCGCGAAGTATTTTTCGGGATAGAGGATATGGCCGCTGGCGGCATCCTCGATCACGCCGCCGGGCAGGTCGTCGGCATCCCAGCCCGGCACGCCGGGATACCAGCGTTGTTCCTGCCAGTCCCACATCGCGTCGGCGTACAACCGGACGCTGTCGCTGGCGCGGTAGCGCAGTTTCAGCAAGCCGTCATAGCTGCGCGTGTCGTTGCTGTAGGTGCGGTAGCCGCCGAGCGTGGACGAGCCGCAATACTGGCGGCTCGCGCTGGTGCCGGCGAGCCGGGTGCTGTGGCCGTAGAGGGCCTGGTCGCAGCCGTTCGGCGGGGCAAGGAATCCTTGCGGATAGCCGGTGAACGTGGCGATCGTGCCGTAGTCGAGGATGCCGGCCTGCAGCGGCGGTGAGCCGCCCTGCGGTCCGGTGCCGGAGGTCAGCGAACGCTGGTAGCCCCAGATCGGTTCGGCATTGGCGAACTCCAGCGCGGCCAGGGTGTGCAGCCGGCCGCTGTCGTGGCCCCAGGCGAAAGTCATGCGCTGGCTGGCGCCGCCGCCGTCGGCATAACCGCCCATGCGTGCCGACACCGCGCCGCCGTCCAGATGCGAACGGGTGACGATGTTGATGACGCCACCGATCGCCTGCGAGCCGTAGATCGCCGAGCCGCCACCGGCCATCACGTCGATATGGTCGATCAGCGACAACGGCAGGTTGGCCACGCTGATGAAATTGTTGCTGCCGTTGTAGGGGCGGCCGTACTGCGCGATCGGCTTGCCATCGACCAGGATCAGGGTGAACTGCGGGCCGAGCCCGAACAGGCTGATCGGCTGCGCGCCCTGGGTGAACGAGCCGGCCTCCTGCTGCCCTTGCACCGAGCCGGTGGCGAACACGTTGTTGCGCAGCACGTCCGACACGCTGCTGAAGCCGCGCGCTTCGATCTGCGCGGCGGTGATGGTGAATACCGGCGTGGCGGTCTGCACCCGGGCATCGCCGATCAGCGCGCCGCTGACGTTGACCGTGGCCAGCGTGGATGCGTCGTCGCTGGCCGGCCGCAACGGCAGCGCATGCACCGTGCGTTGGGGCGCGTGGTCGGCCGGCATCAGCACGAAGCTGGCCGGGCCCAGCGCGTTCCACCGCAGGCCGGTGCCGTCGAGCAATCGTTTCAATGCGGCGGTGGGGGTGAAACGGCCGCTGAGCCCGCGTGTGGTTTTGCCGGCAATCAGTTCGGGTGCGTAGGCCACCTGCACGCCGCCTTGCGCGGCCAGCGAATCGAGTGCGTGGCCCAGCGCGCCGGGCGCAATCGCATAGGCATGCAGCGGTGGCGCGGATTGGGCCGCACGCGACGGTGCTGCCAGTGCGGCAGTGCATGGCAGGCACACGATGGCAGCGGCCAGCGCCCACAGCATTGGCCGGGTAGGAGCCGATGGCCCGCGCCCACGAGTTCTTTTGCACATGGCCAACATGCGGTTTCCGCGGTTCCCCCGACGTGCAGATGCGGAAGCGGACGCTGTTCGATGCCCGCGCCCTCATTCCCCGAACCGGGCCATCATACGGGCAGGACACGCGGCGTAGGTGAAGCGAGCCGCGGCGGGGATCGGGAAAGTGGAGGGTCGCCGCTGCGGGCGTCGCGAGGCGCTGCCGACACCGGCTGGGTCGATCCGGAACACGGTGCGAGTGGAGGGTCACGCAGGGTCGGGGCGGTTGTCCGCGCGCCCGAGGTAAAACCGACGATGCCATATCCATGCAGGCGTAGGCGTTCCGCAATCCATGCGCACCGGGTACGTAGCGGCATCGTCCCGGGTTGAAACGGATGCCGCGGGAAAACCCCTACCCGGAAATGTCGAAAAGCGTGATGTGGATCACGCTACCGCTGGCGAGTGGCCAGCACGACGACTCCTGTCCGGAACGTTTTGGGCCACATCAATTTTGACTGAAGTGCTCTCGGCCTTTTGCCGCCACCTGCGGTGACGGAGGTTCCGCCCGCCTGCCGGCGGCCGGGTTCATTTTCTCGCTTGTCCGAGAAAACGGAACCAAAAGAGGGACACCCTGCGTTCGCGCCCACCGGCTCTACGAGCCGGCGGGTCCGCGCGCGACTGCGGGGGTTCGCCGACAGGGCTTCCTGCCCTGGCGTCGAACTGGCCGGCATCCCTGCCGGTCACCCTGCGGGCCTGATCCTCCGTCGCGCGCCGCTTCTCGAAGGGTTGGAAGAGCCACACACCGCGACCATGAGGCGATTATTGATGGTTCGCCAAATGGGGCCTGTCTTCGAGAGTCGGCTTGCCAGCGCTGTTGTATCAAAGCTTCTGGGGTCTTGCTGCCCGTTGATTCCGGGCAGCATTGAGCAGGACCACGTGGTGGCTGCCGTCGGCCCGGGCACGGATGGGCCAGCCGCGTTGCAGCAGTTGCAGCATGGTGTGCGGATCGTGGCTGTCGAACACGCCGCTGATGCGGATCGCGTCCAGCGCGGGGTCGCCGATGCTGACCTGGGTGCGGTTGTAGCGGTTCATTTCGGCGAGCAGGTCGGGCAGCTTCCAGTCGTGCACGAACAGCTTGCCCTCGGTCCAGCCTTCGGCGGCCTGCAGGTCGGCGGGCTGCACCGGCGAAATGTGGCCGCTGCGGTCGAACCAGAGCTGCTTGCCACTGTGCAGCGACACCCGCTCGGTGGCGTGATCGGGGGCGCTGGCGGCGATATCCAGTTCGCCCTCGATCAGGGTGATGCCGGTGCAGTCCTTGTCGGTGCGTACCTGGAACACGGTGCCGACGTCGGTGATGGTGCCGTTGCCCACGTGCACCACGAACGGCCGCTGCGGGTTGGCGCGCACACTGAATTGGGCGCGGCCGCGCAGCAGGTCGACGCTGCGTTCATGTGCGTCGTAGCGCACCACTAGGCTGGATTGGGTATCGAGCGTCACCGTGGTGCCGTCCGGCAGATTGACGCTGCGCTGCTGGCCGATGGCGGTGCTGTAGGTGGTGCCCGGCGCGGGTGCGATGGCGCGCCAGTGCGGCAGGATGGCCAGCACCGCCACCGCGGCCACCGCGACCGCCGTCGCCGGCCACAGCCATGCCTGGCGGCGATACCACGGCGCGGGCGGCGTGTAGTGCAGGGCGCGCAGGGCGGCAGCGGCCACGGCGGGGTGGCGGGCTGCGGTGGCGCTGTGTTGCCACAGGCGATCCAGCTCGCGCCAGGCCGCTTCGTGGGCGGGATCGGCGGCGCGCCAGCGGGCGCAGGCGGCGCGATCGGCGTCCGGACAGTCCGCTTCGAGCAGGCGCGCGTACCAGCGCTCGGCAGCGCCGGGTACGGCTTCGCGTTGTTCGGAGTGTCTGTCCATGCCTGCTAGAACGTATCCGGGAAGGAATCGCCTACCTTCTGCTTCAGCAAGGCCATGGCGGTGGTGATGTGCTTTTCGACCATTTTCACCGAAATGCCGCAGCGTTCGGCGATTTGCGTACGGCTGAAGCCGTAGACGCGCTTGAGCAGGTAGACGCGCTGGCACTTGGGCGGCAAGGCCATGATCGCCTCGCTGAGGCGCGCCAGCTGCTGGTCGCAGTCGGCGCGCTGCTCAGGCGAACGGTCATCGGCGGCGAGATCCAGGTCGTCCAGCGTCACGTGGTCGCCGCTGTGCCGGCTGGTGGCGGCGCGGCGCTGGTCGTGCGCCACGTTGGCGGCGATGCGGTAAAGCAATGGCTTCCAGCCTGCCGGCGCTTCGCTGTCGCGATAGCGCAACAGCCGGGCAAGGCTTTCCTGCAGCACGTCCTCGGCATCCTGCTCGGTGGGCGTGCGACTGCGCAGGAAGTGCAGCAACGGGCGCCGCTGCTCGCGCACGAAGGCGTCGAAAGCCTCGGCGATCGCGCGCGCTCCGTCGGCCGGCGCTGGCGGCGGCTCAATCGACACTTGGTCCCACTTGGCGTGCATCCCCGATATTTCCCTCACCCGTCCCGGCAATGTGCGGCAAATGGGGGGTGACACGCAACCGTCACAATCGGCGCTTCCCGCGAACCGGGCGCAGGAACGGTGGCCGGCCCGTTCCTGCGCCGCCGGTTCAGGGCGTGGCCGCGTCTTTCGGCAGCGCGACAATATGCAATGCGTCGTAGTCCGCCTCGTTCAACGGACCGGCGCTGCCGCCAGCGCCGGTGTAATGCGCGAAATGCGCGAGATCGCTCATGTTGAAGCCCTGCTTCAGCGCGAACGTGCAATGCGCACCGGCCTGTGCGGTGAAGCTGCCGGGGGTGGAGGCCTGTTGGCCGACGCTGTGTGGCATCACCAGCAGAGTGTCCTGCGGCGCGCTGCCGGCACAGCTCACGTGCAGCCACTTCACCGCGGCGGTGACGCCGGTTTCGATCGAGCCGTGGTGGTTGCTGTAGTCCAGCCACGCACGGAAGCGGCCACTGGAGGGCGCGGTCCAGGTGCGCGGCCATGTGCCGCTGATGCTGGCGGTATCGCCGACGCAAGTGGTCGGACTGGGCAGCGAAGCCACGCCGTCCTTGCCGACGTGGGTGAGGTTGAAGCACTGCTGCGCGGGCGACCACGGCAGCGCCAGCTGGCCGTGGATGGTGCCGTGGCGATGGCCATTGACGTACAACACGCCGTCGCCGTGCACCTGCCAGTGCGTGCCGTCGCGGACCACCACGGGAGCGGCGGGCGTGGGTGGCGCGTAGGTGGGTGCATCGGTGCGCAGCGGCGAGCTGGCGACGTGGATTGCCTTCAGCGTCACCGTGGTGTGCTGGCCATCCTGCGTCGTGCGATCGGCCACCAGCAGGTTGCCGTCCAGCGCGGCCGGACGCACCAGGGTGATGCTGCGCCCGGGCAGCTTCAGCGAGATGCGGCCATGCGTGCCGAACAACAGCGGCACCAGCGAGACGGGCAGCTCCGGCTTCACCTCGCCGTTGTCTTCCAGGCCAAACACGCCCTCGCTGACCATGTCGAGATAGCCGGCCACCGACCATAGTTGCCGCTTCGAGTCGACCACCGGTCCGCTCAGCTTGCCGTCGTCGACATGGGTGGACTGCGTCACCAGGTCGAAATTCTCCATGTTCGAACCGGCCAGCGCGGCGCCACGCAGCAGCGAGTGCAGTTCGTGCGCGATCAGCTCGGGTTGCTGCGTGATGCGTGCCGCGCGCAAGGCATAGGCGCTGACGAACGGCCAGATCGCGCGGTTGTGGTAGATCGGCTGGTCGGCGCGCTCGGGCCAGATCACTGGGCTGCCGGCGGGCCACGCGGGATAGTGCGTCAGCGAGGAACGCGCGCGTGCCTCGTCGGCCACGCCGCTGGTGATCGCCAGCGACAGGCCGAGCAGGTCATAGGCTTCCACCGGCATGCCATTGCCGCCGATGTAACTCATGTACATGCCGCGATCGGCGCGCCAGAAGTACGCGTTGATCGCTTTTTTCAGCGCATCGGCCTGCGCCGCATAAGTGGCCGCGCGCGGATCGTGGTGCTGCGTCGCCAGACGTGCGGCGAGGCGCAACGCGTCGTAATGCAGCACGTTGGTGGACAGTGCGAACGAGTGTCCGATAAAGGTGACGTCGCTGGCCGCCCACTCCGGATAAGTCTGCTGGCGCCAGTCGAGGAACGAGGTCTCGCCGCGGTACAGGCCCATCGCCGGATCGAAGATGTAGCGGCGATCCTGCGCCAGCGTGTCGTTCAGCGCCTGCCAGGTCTTGTCGGCAAAGGCGTGGTCATTGAGCAGATGACGCGCGCCCAGGAACCACACGATACGGTCGGTGCTGATCGGCCAACTGCCGCCGGAGCCGGTGTCCTGCATCGGGTAAAGACCTGCCGGTGCGTTCTTGTCACGCACGCCGGACAGCTTGAACTCGAGCCCGTTGCGCGAACGCGCCGGGTCAAAGCGCCACAGCCCCAGGTCGACCGAGTAGGACAGATCGCGCGTCCACACGTAATGCCAGCTCGCACCGGTCTCGAAGCAGTGGCAAGGCATCGGCTGGTCGTTGTCGAACGCGCCGTCCTTGATCGAGGTGACCGAGTCGCGCTTGAGGTCGTCCTGTGCCATCGCGAACAAGCCGTCGAACAGCGGGCTGGCCGTCTGCACGGTCGCCGTCGACGCAGGAATGCGCCGCTCACCGGCCGGCCCGTTCAGCACGTAACTGCCGTCGGCGTTCGCGGTGATGGCGGCGCGCTGGCTGTGCCAGTCGAGGTAATCGGCGTGGATGGATGGCGTAGTGGCCAGGGCGGTGGCAAGGAGGGCGACTGTCAGCATGGTGGGCGCCTCGTGGAATGGGTTCGTGTCATCTGCATCGTCTGTGTTTCCTGTTGATTGGGCTGCGTTCCGTCAACACAGCTCTTTGCTCGTCATCCCGGCGTAGGCCGGGATCCAGTAGCAGGGCATGTGGCTTTGGCGACAACCTATCCCTGACGTTACTGGATCCCGGCCTGCGCCGGGATGACAGCGGGAATCATTGCGCAAGTATCGCGCCGTAATGTCCCTGCACGCTCACGACCACGTTGCCGTTGCTTACGGTGTACTGATTGCCACTGAGCAGGTCGGTGAGCGTGCTGCCGTTGGTCACGCTGAGTTGCGATACCGGCACTGTCACCGTATGCGTCACCGAGTCGTTGTTGAGCGCCACGGCAATACGGTTGCTCGCGTCGAAGCGGCCGAAGGCATAGAGGTGGTTGGTGTCGTCGGTGAGCAGTGTCATGAACGAGCCGGTGCGCAACGCGGGGTACGCGTTGCGGATGCCGATCAGCTTTTGCGTGAGCGCCACCGCGGCATTGGTGGTGGTGGCCTGCGACCAGTCGAACGTGCGGCGATTGTCCGGGTCGGCCCCGCCTTGCATGCCGTACTCGTCGCCGTAGTAGATCGTCGGCGTGCCGACGTAGGTCATCTGAAAGATCAGCGCCAGGTAGGTCTTCCAGATGTCGCCGCCGCAGCGCGTGGCGAAGCGCGAGGTATCGTGGCTGCCGAGGAAGTTGGTCATCACCTGCTGCACGTCGCCGGGCAGGTCGGCGCGGGTGCCGCGCAGCCAGCTGTCGAACTGGCTGGTGGGGATGGCGGCGCTGTTGCCGCCCTCGTCGACGCCGCAGATCCATTCCGACACCGGCTGGGTGAAGCCGTTGTAGTTCATCGCGCCGTCCCACTCCTTGCCGTCGTCGAGCCAGGACGAGGCATCGCCCCAGAACTCGCCCACGATGTCGGCGTTGGCGTTCACCGATTTCACCGCCGTGCGCATCTCCTGCATGATCTGGTGGTTGGTGGCGTCGCTGCCGTTGCCGCCGCCGGCGTCGAGGTATTGCGCCGCGTCCAGCCGCCAGCCGTCGATGCCGTAGGGCGATTTCAGGTAGGTCTGCATCACCGAAGTGCTGCTGCCGTAGATCTGTTCGCGCACCGCCGAGCCGCTGGCGCCGTAGTCCAGCTTGGGCATGCTGGCGACACCCAGGAAATTGCTGTAGGTGCCGGGCCACTGCTGGAAGGTGTAGTAGTCGTACCAGGGACTGGACTGCGACTGGTAGGCGCCAGGCGGTTGTCGCCAGGATGGCCAGTGGCGCCATGTGCCAGCGTGGCCGGGCCGCCGCCATGCCGGCGTGGCGAGTGCAAGGCCGGATTGACCTGACGGCAGGTCGCGTGGATGGGTTTCGCCGAACCACGGGTTGCTGTCGCCGGTGTGGTTGAACACGCCGTCCAGCACCAGGTAACCGCGCCGTCCGTTGCGGTGGTCGTGGATGGTGTGGATCAGGCGCACCAGAGTGGCATTGCTGCCGAACGTGGGGTCGACCCGGTAATAGTCGGCCGTGTCGTACTTGTGGTCGGTGGGCGACTGGAAGATCGGATTGAGGTAGAGGATGTCCGCGCCCAGCGTGTGCTTGATGTAACCGAGCTTGTCGATGATGCCTTGCAGGTCGCCGCCGAAGAATACCGCGGTGTTGCAGCCGCCCACGCGGGGGAACACGCTGCTGCCCCAGGCGTGCTGTTCGGTGGCGCAGCCGTGATAGGTGTACTGGCCGTTGGCGACATCGTTGCGTGGGTCGCCGTCGAAGAAACGGTCGGGGAAGACCTGGTACATCACGCCGTTCTTCATCCAGTCCGGTGTGCTGAAGCCGGGGACGATGAAGAAATCGCCGAAAGGTTGCTCAGTGTCCGAGGGGCCCTCGGCGTCGTACCACACGGTCTTGCTGCCGTCGTTGACCTGGAAGCGGTAGTACTTCTCCGACGCGCTGGCCGGGATCGTGCCCTGCCACAGGTCGAAGCTGCCGGTGGCGTCGTTGGACGTCCAGTGCATCGCCACCCAGTGGAACTGGCTGTCGGCGCTGTCGTAGTACTTGATGTTGGCGCTGGTGATGTCGCCCTTGTAGGTGCGCAGGGTGAGCGTGACGGCCTGTGTCGCGCTGGGTTCGGGGTTGCTGTCGTACAGCGGGCCTTGGTCGTGGAACAGGCCGGCCCATTCCACGTTGTTGTCGTTGCTGGCCGCGAAGCTCGCGCCCAGCGGCAGCATACCCAGGGCCAGGCACAGACCCAGGGCGAGGGTGCGGTAGTGCGGGTAAGTCGTCTTGCCGTTGCGCATCGAAGTCTTCCTCCAAGGTTGGGTGAAACCCGATCCATGTGTGCATGGACGCTTTGCCGGTCACGGCCGGCGTATCGCACAGGCCGTCATCCCAGTGGCTCTCAACAGCCGAAGGGCTGGTCAAGCTGGGATGACGACTCATTTCATTTGGAACTTTGTCCGTGTTCGTGCTTGGACGTCAGCACCACGTCCTGCGCCTTCGCTGCCGCCACCCGCACCCAGGTCACTTCGCCGTAGCGATCGTGGCCGTGCGCCCAGCCTTCGCCGTTGGCCTTCGTCAGTGCATCGAGGCTGCCGAACGCGGGCAGCGGGCGGCCGTGGTCGGTGACGTTCTTCGCCTGCGCGCCATGGATCTTCAGCAGGTAGAACTTCAATGCCGGCGCGTAGCTGCCATTGCTGGCGGAGATATCGACATGCACCGCATCACCGCTACGCTGCAGGCTCAGCTTCTGGCTGAAGTACGCGCCGTGCTCGTAGGCGTAGGTGTCGCCATCGTCGTCGTAATAGTCGAAGTGAGTGGCATGGTCGGCGGGGAACATGTCCACGCTCAGCGTCGTCACCGGATGCTGGCCGACGTAGTCCATCGGCGGCCAGGTGGGGATGATCGCGCCGTCGCGGATGAACAGCGGAATGTCGAGCCAGTTCTTCGCGTCGACCGTGACCGCGATGGTCTGACCGCCGGCGTAGACCTTGCCGGTAAACCAGTCGGTCCAGCGACCCGCGGGCAGGTAGATGTGCTTGACCGTCTGGCCCTGCTGCACCACCGGCGAGACCAGCAGCCACTGGCCGAACAACCACGCGCTGGTGTCGTTGCGCACCTTGGCATCATGCGGCCAGGCGAAGGCCAGCGGCCGCACCAGGCCGACGCCGTGCGTGTGGTCCTGGTGCTGGTAGGCGTACATGTACGGCAGCAACTTGTAGCGCAGGCGGATGGCTTTGGTCGCAGCCTTCTCGGCGATCGGGCCGTATGTCCACGGCTGGCGCTTCTGGCCGAAGGTGCCGTGCACGCGGAAGATCGGGGTGAACGCGCCGAACTCGATCCAGCGCGCGTAGTTTTCGTCCGACGGATGGCCGTTGAAGCCGCCGCCGTCCATGCCCCACTGCATCTCGCCCACGCTGATCGCGCTGAGCATGCGCTGGCGCTGCGCGGCCATGCTCTTGAAGCCGGTGTCGATGTCGCCCGACCACAGGCCGTAGGCGTAGCGTTGCGCGCCGAGCCAGAAGTCGCGGTTGATCGACCACACGCGAAGGTTGGAATACGCGCGCTGGCCGTCGTAGATCGAGCGCTGCATGTTGAGGAACTGGGTGTCGCTCTTGGTGGTGTCGGCCTCGTCGTTCCACCAGCCGACGATGCCGGTGTCGAAGCTGTGCTTCAGCGCGCTGTTGAAGAACCATGCGCGCGTGGCCGGCTTGTCGAAATCGAGATCCTTCACCGGCTTGTGCGAGAAATAGTCGTTGCTGACCTTTTCGCCGGGCAGCCACAAATCGTGCGCCGTGGCGTAATGGCCCTCGACGGTATTCACGTGCACGCGCGGCTTCATGATGCCGGTCATGTGCACGCCCAGCTTGTCCATGTCGGCCTTCAGCTTGCCGGTGGGACCGTCGGGGAATTTCACCGGATTCCAGCTGAACTCACCCCAGTCGTTGCCCCAGTTCTTCCAGTCGAAATCGAAGGTGAAGGCATCCAGCGGAATGTGCTTGCCGCGATAGGTGGCGATGATCTGCCGGAATTCTTTCTCGTCGATGCCCCACTGGCTGTTGATGAAGCCCAGCGACCACTTCGGGAACAACGGCGCGTGACCGCTGAGGTTCGCCAGTTCGCCGAACAGTTGCGGCGGATCGCCGGCCATCAGGTAGACGTCCATCGCCGACTTGGACAAGCCGCTGATGGCGATGTGGCCGTCCTTGATCGCGTAGGTTGCGCCGTCGCTGTCCACCAGCACGCCATAACCGGCGGTGCTCCACACGAACGGTGCGCCGGCGAAACCCTGCTCGCCGGCTTTGGCCACTTGCGTGCCGTTGCGCAGCAGGCCGGCGGAAGCGTTCTCGTCCTTGTCGTAGCCGTGGATGCCGTACAGCGCGTCGTCGGTGGCGTGCGTCAGTTGGACCTGACCCTTGGCCAGCGCGGCGAGATCAAGTGTGAGCAGCAAGTGGTGCTGGGCGTCCTGCAGTTCCAGTGTGCCGGCCTGCTTGTGCCAGATCGCTACCAGCCGCTCGCTGGTGAGGGTGAGCGTGGTGCCGTCGTCATGCACCTTCGCGTCGGATGCGGCGACGGGTTTCGCATGCGGGTCGAGTACCAGCGTATGCACATCGCTGGCGCCGGCAGGGAGTGCCTGCACGTGCACCACGCCGGCACCATCGAAACGGATCGACACGTGTTCGCTGCCGAGGCGGAAGGCGACGCCTTGCGTGTCGGCGTGGATGGCCGAAGCGGTGGGGGCTGCGGTGGCGAACAGGGCCGGAGCGGCAAGCAGCAGGCCGGTGGCGAGTGCGGTGGTCAGTGTGCGGCGTGTGGTGGTGCGGAGAATGCTGGAGGACATGGGGATGTGGGCTCGCTGGTGAGTGGAGGCTTCGCGGTGGCGGCAATCGGCTCCCGCACGAGGTGGCAATCGCTTTTCATGCTTGTCATCCCGGCGCAGGCCGGGATCCAGTAGCGACCACGCCTGCTCAAGCCATGCAGTCGCTGGATTCCGGCCTGCGCCGGAATGACGGCGTCGGAGGCCGGGGGGCATTGATGCATCCCGCCCGATCACTGCAGCACCACGCTGGTATAAGCCGGCACGCTCAGCGTGTCGACGCGGATCGTGGCGCCGGGGCCGGTCTGTTTCAGCACACGGGAAAAGTGCGGTCGGCCAGGGACGTCCAAAGCCATCGTTTGCGTCTGGCCGGACAGGTTGTGCACCACCAGCACGGTGCCGTGCGGCGCGGTGCGTTCCCATGCGACCAGATGATCGCTGGCTTCCGGATACGCGCGGAAACCGCCATCACGCAAGGCGGGTACTTCGCTGCGCCAGTGGATCAGTCGCGTATACAGGTGCAGCAGCGACTGCGAATCGGTCTGTTCGGCCGCGACTGAAACATCGGCACCGTTGGCCGGGTTGCCGGCTTCCCAGGTGGTCTCGCCCTGCGCCGTTGGCGAGCGCTGCCAGCGCATCGGCTGGCGCAGGTCAGGATCGGGTTTCCTGCCCTGCGTGCCGAGTTCCTCGCCGTAGTAGATGTACGGCTCGCCGGGCAGGGTGAGTAGCATCGCGGCGGCCGTGCGCATGTGTTGCGGGTTGTCGTCGAGCTGGCTCATCACGCGTTCCTGGTCGTGGTTGGACAGGAACGGCGCATCCTTGATCGCCGCGCCGCCGACCGCCTCGTAGGCGGCGTAGGTGCGGTCGAGCGTGGGGCCGAGACCGAGGTTGCGTTCGCTTTTCGCCGCGGCGATCAGTTGCTTGGCCAGCGGGAAGTTGAACACCGCGTCCAGCGGCTTCAGCCACGGCGCGAGTTCGCTGGCGCGGTCGCGAGTCACTTCACCGACCAGGTAGGTGTGCGGATTCACCGCGTCGAGGCCGCGGCGGTACTGGTTCCACCAGGCGAAGTTCTTCGCCTGCGCGGCGGGGTCGTCCACGTCCCACGCGAAGTTTTCGTAGATGTGCCGGGCGGCGTCGAGGCGGAAGCCGTCCACGCCCTGCTTCAACCAGAACCGGCCCACCTTGATCATCTCGGCGCGCACGGCCGGGTTGTCGTAGTTCAGGTCGGGCATGGTCGGCGCGAAGATGCCGAGGTAATGGGCGTTGCCTGCTGCATGCCAGGCCGTGCTGCCGGTGACGCTGTCGCTGGCCAGGTCGGTGTACTTGTTCGCCCAGGTGTACCAGTCGTGGTACGGACTTTTTGGATCGAGCGCGGCCTTGAACCAGCGGTTCTCGTTGCCGCTGTGGTTGATCACCATGTCGATGATGACCTTGATGCCGCGCTGGTGCGCTTCGCTCAGCAGATGGCGGAAGTCGGCCAGCGTGCCGTATTGCGGGTTGATGCCGTAGTAGTCGGTGACGTCGTAGCCGTGATGGCTGGGCGAGGGGTTGATCGGCATCAGCCAGATGCCGCTGACGCCCAGCGATTTCAGGTAATCGAGCTTGGCGGTGACGCCGTTCAAGTCGCCGATGCCGTCGCCGTTGGTGTCGTACCAGCTGCGCACGAAGATCTCGTACCACACGCCGGACGGGGCTTTCGCCGTCACTGCGGGGACACTTGGCGCGGAGTTTTCTGCCGCCAGGGGCGCCGCTGTGGCAAGCAGCGTGGCAAGCGCGAGGGAGGCAAGGCATCGGCGTGAAGGCATGTCGGGATCTCTTCAGGTGCGGGTCAGACAATGGTCGGCGACGAAGCGCGCATGATCGGGCAGGCTGCCGGCGGCACGTCCTACCAGGGTACGGATATCGCCGAGGAACGCGTCCAGTTGGGTCTCGTCCAGCGCATCGGCCAAGGGATGATAGGCCTGTGGTTCGATGTGCTGACCAATCATCGCCTGCAACCACGCCACCTCGGTGAACAGTTCCTCGTGCTCGCGGAAAATCTGGCCGTGGCCGCGGAACAGCTCGATCTTGCGCGCCAGCGTGGGCGGGATATCCATGCTTGCGCACTGCCGCCAGAACGGGGTGTCGTCGCGCTCGGTGGCCTTGTAATGCAGGATCAGGAAATCGCGGATGCTTTCGTATTCGAAGCGGGTCTGCCGGTTGTACTCGTCCACCAGCACCGGGTCGCAGTGGCGATCCGGGAACATCGCCAGCAGCCGGCTGATGCCGGACTGGATCAGGTGGATGCTGGTGGATTCCAGCGGCTCCATGAAACCGGCGGCCAGACCCAGCGCTACGCAGTTGCGTTGCCACGCCTTGCGTCGCATGCCGGTGGTGAAGCGCAGTGGACGCGGCGTGCCCAGTGCTTCGCCGTCGAGGTTGGCCAGCAGCATCGCGCTGGCTTCGTCGTCGCTGAGATGCTGGCTGGCATACACCAGGCCATTGCCGGTGCGGTGCTGCAACGGCACCCGCCATTGCCAGCCTGCCGTGCGCGCGGTGGCACGGGTGTACGGCCACAAGGGTTCGGTGCGTGCGCTGGCCACGGCCATCGCCCGATCGCACGGCAGCCAGTGCTGCCAGCTTTCGTAACCGGTGTGCAGCGCGCCTTCGATCAGCAGGCCGCGAAAACCCGAGCAGTCGATGAACAGGTCGCCGGCGATGCGCTCGCCGCTTTCCAGCCGCACCGATTCGATGAAGCCGTCGACCTCGCGCAGCTGCACGTCGACCACCTTGCCCTCGATGCGCTGCACCACCTGCGGGTCGCAGCGCTGGCGCAGGTATTGGCCGTACAGTCCGGCGTCGAAATGGTAGGCGTACTTGATGCCCCCGAGCGGGCTGCTGCCGACCTTGTCCATGCGGCCGAAGCGGTGTTCGTTCGCCGTCTGCGTATTGAGCGAATACGACCACAGGTCGTTGGCGGGGTCGCTCGCGCGCTTGCGCAGCCAGTAGTGATGGAAGCCGATCAGCCCCAGCGGCAGGCCGATATCGCTGAAGGCATGCAGATAGGAATCGCCGAGCCGGCCGAAGTTGTTCAGTTGCACGCCCAGCTTGAAGGTGCCGTGGGTGGCGCGCAGCATGTCGTCCTCATCGATGCCGAGGAAGGCGTTGATGTGGCGGATTTGCGGAATGGTTGCCTCGCCCACGCCGACGATGCCGATCTGTTCCGATTCGATCAGGCGGATCTGCACGCGACGGCCGAGTGCCTTGGCCAGCAGCGCGGCAGTCATCCAGCCGGCGGTACCGCCACCGACGATCACCACGTGGCGGATGCGGGAATCGTGCGGATCGTCGCTCATGGGCCTCTTCCGTCGTGGTTGCCTTGCCACCGATGGTCCGGCGGCAGGACCGTGAAAAAAAGGCCCCGCTGGAAAGCACACAGCGGGGCACCAGGGGAGACACTTCGATAAAGCGCTTACTGGAACTTGTAGGAAACGCCCAGCGAGTAGGTGCGACCGTAGCGTTCCCAGGTTTGCGTCTGGCGCGGATCGTTGTTCTGGTACGTGGTGAAGATCTTGTTCGACAGGTTCGAGCCGGTGGCGATCAGGGTCAGGCCCTTGAACGAACCGTGTTCGAAGCTGTAGCTCACCTGTGCATCGTAGGTGCTGCCGCCGTTCAAGGTCTGCTCGATACGCGAGGAACTGATGCCGGACACCTCACCCAGGAAGCTGGAACGGTAGCTGTCGCTGATGCGGGCTTCGAAACCCGCATGCTGGTAGTACAGCGTGCCGTTGGCAACCCACTTCGACAGGCCCGGCACGGTGATCGGCGACGGGTTGTTGCCGTACACCAGCGAGCTCTTGGTGCGGTTGCCGGTGAGGATCACGCCGAAGCCGTCCAGCGGCTGGGCGATCAGGTTGAACGGCAGGTTCAAGGTGACCTGGGCGCCCTTCACGTAGCCGTGGCCGTCGTTGGTCGGGCCGGAGACGATGCCTTGCGTGGTACCCAGCGTGGCCGCTTGCGCCGGGGTCAGGTACGACGGCACGAACGCGCTGAAGTCGTACAGGTAGGACGCGTTCGGATCGATGTAGTCGCTCAGTTCGAGGAAGTAGCCGGAGACCGCGAAGTAGCCACCGCCGCCACCGCTGCGGCACAGGTCGGAGTTCTTCTGGTCGGCGGAGTTGCACTGGTAGCCGGAGGCCGGGCCGGAGAAGTAGTGCTCGTAGCTGATGTTGTAGTTGTCGGCCTTGGTCGGCAGCAGCTTGGCGTTGCCGCCGTTGGAGCTGAAGAACGCCTGGTTGGGATCGGTGGAGCCGAGGTGGGTGATGTTGCCGCTCACGTTCTGGCTGGCGTTCATCTGGTCCATGCGCGGCTGGGCGATGGTGCGGGCCGCACTGAAGCGCAGGTCGTCGTTGTCGGTCAGCCCGAAGATCAGGTTGGCGCTGGGCAGGTAGCGGGTGTAGCTGGTGCCGCCCGAGACCGGGATCAGGTCGGTGTGGCCGCCGGTGACATCGCTGCCCGGAGCTACGCGCTCGCCGGTCGAGGTCTGGTTGGTGTGGTCCACCTGCATGCCGACATTGCCGCGCAGGCTGATGCCGCCCAGATAGGTGTCGATGTTGAGCTGCACGTACGGGTTCAGGTCACGCTCGCGCACCTTCCAGTTCGGCGGCAACGGCAGCGAGGACATAAACACCGGCACCTCGGTCAGCGTGCCGTTGGCGATCAGCGAGAACGGGTTGTAGCACTGCATCGAGCCGATGCCCATCCACGCCAGCGGTGCACAGCTGCTGCCGCTGAACGGCGCCGACAGCACCGGCGTGTTCGTTGCGCTGAACGAACCACCGCCCAGGGTCAGGAAGTTCTGGTCGATGTTGTAGGTCTTGTTGCGGGTGGCGTAGCTCGCGCCGAACTGCAAGCTGGAGAACGGACCGCTGACGAAGTCGCGTTCCACGCTCAGGCGCAGGTTGGCCAGGTAGTCGACGGTGTGCGGTGCGTTGATGAAGCCTTCCTGCACCACCTTGTTGCCGGCGCCCCAGCCTTGCGGATCGGTCAGCACCATGCCGCTGCCGTAATTCATCGAAGGATCGACGTAGAGCATGCCATTGCCGAGCTCGTTGAAGCCGAAGCTGCCGCTGGGCGCGTGCGGGCTGCCGGTGACGCTGCCGTTGCCAGTAACAGGGTCGACCTTGTAGTACGCATTCGGACCGTAGTAGTAGCCGGTGCCGGAATAGCTTTCCAGGTTCACGTCACGGCGCGTGGCGCGCGAGTAGTTGCCGTCCAGGTCGGCCGACCAGTTCTCGTTGATGTGGAACTTGTTGTCCCAGTTGAAGTTGTAGACGCGTGCCGTGGTGCTGTTGAAATCGTTGCGGATGACCGGGTTGACGTGGTCATAGGTGCCGTTTTCAACGAAGCCACGGGAAACCGTGCCGGGCGTCAGGTACGTCATGCCATCGGGGCCGTAGCCCAGCGGCAGCTCCATGCCCTTGGCCTGCTGCACTTCCTTGAAGTTGTCGGCGGTGATGTCGATGGTGCCGGTGTAGAACTCGTTCGGCTGCCACTGCACGGTGGCCAGGAAGCCGTTGCGCTTCATGGAGTCGGTGATGCCGTAGTTCTTCGAGCCGCCGATGACGTAGTCACCGTTGCTGTCGGTCGGATAACCCCACGGTGCCTGATGCTCGATCTGCGACGGATTGTTCTCAAGGTCCACGCCCAGGGTCACGCCGATGGTGTGGTCGGCGAACTGGCTCACCCACACGCCGTTGACGTTGTAACCATGGTTGCTCACGCCCTTGCCCGGGGAAAGCTCGGACATGCTGTTGCCGATGTACTTGGCATTCACCGCGGCTTCGGGGCCGCTCTTGTCCAGCGGGCGAATGGTGTGCATGTCCACCGTGCCGGCCAAGCCCTGGCCGATCAGGTTGGCTTCCGGCGAGAGATGCACCACCACGTTGTCGAACCAGCTCGACGGGTACTGGTCGAACGCCACGTCGCGGTTGTTGTTCGTGCTGACCTGCTGGCCGCCGTTGATCAGCGCGGTGGAGAAATCCGGGCCGAGGCCGTGGATGGTCAGCACCTGCGGGCGACCGTCGACGGTCTGCACCGCCAGGCCCGGCAGGCGGCCCAGGGTGTCGGCGATGCTCACGCCGGGCAGTTTGCCGACCTGTTCGGCCGACACCGCCTCGACGATGGTGTTGGCGTTGCGCTTCAGCGCGGTCGAATTCTCGATGCTGCTGACGAAGCCGTTCACCTGCACGGCCGCCATCTTCTGCGGCTGGCGCTTGTCGGTGGTCTTGTCGGACTTGCCGTTGTTGTCGGTCTTGGTGTTCGACGACGACGTCGTCTGCGTGTCCTGCTGCTGGCTGGCCAGCGGCGCGGTTCCGGCATTGGCCACGGCGCACATGCCGAGACAGACCGAAGCGACAGCCGTCGCCAGCACGTTATGTTTCAGAACCATTGTGTTCCCCTCCCGCAAAAAGTGTGTCGCCGTCGATCTTGTTGGCTGGACTCCCCCGCGCTTCCGTCGGCGACGACCGTCGGCAGGTGCGCTGCCAAATGGTTTTCGGCGGCGTGATCGCATGGTAGGCCGGGCTTTCCGCAGTGAAGCATTTTCTGCATACGTATTCATGGTGGGCAACAAACCGCGTTTATCGCAGTGCAGCACAACGTGTCGCGCAATCGGGCATCGGCGGCGCGAGCCATGGCAGGACTTGACATGCGGGCGCGGTGCGCGAGTGCGACCTGGGCGAGACCTGCGTGCGCATGACGCAACCGCAGCACGAATGAATACGTATGCATACCCGTGCTGGTCGTCATGGGGCTGCGGCTAAGCTGATCGACATTCAACGACGGGCGGCCAAATGCGCCCGCTTCATGTCGTGGGGACACGTTCAATGACCGATGCATCGTGGTGGCGCGGAGCCGTCATCTACCAGATTTACCCGCGCAGTTTCCAGGACACCGACGGTGACGGTGTGGGTGATCTGCCGGGCATCATCGAGCGCCTCGACTATGTGGCCGGGCTCGGTGTCGACGCGATCTGGATCGCCCCGTTCTTCACTTCGCCGATGGCCGATTTCGGCTACGACATCGCCGATTACCGCAACGTGGATCCGTTGTTCGGCACGCTGGCTGACTTCGATCGGTTGCTGGCCAAGGCGCATGCGCTGGGCTTGCGGGTGATGATCGACCAGGTGCTCAGCCACACCTCGGCCGAGCACGCGTGGTTTCGCGAAAGCCGGCAAAGCCGCGACAACCCGAAGGCCGACTGGTACGTGTGGGCCGATGCGCGAGCCGATGGCGGCCCGCCGAACAACTGGCTGTCGCTGTTCGGCGGCAGCGCGTGGCAATGGGAACCGCGCCGTGGCCAGTACTACCTGCACAATTTCCTGACCTCGCAACCGGATCTCAACTTCCATCATCCGGACGTGCGTGCCGCCGTGCTGGACGGCGTGAAGTTCTGGCTCGACAAGGGCGTGGACGGGCTGCGCCTGGACGCGATCAACTTCTGCTTCCACGACACCCAATTACGCGACAACCCGCCCAAGCCGAAGGACAAGCGCGTGGGCCGCGGTTTCAGTCCGGACAACCCCTACGCGTTCCAGTACCACTACTACAACAACACGCAGCCGGAGAACCTGGCCTTCCTCGGCGAGCTGCGTGCGTTGATGGATCGCTACGACGACGTCGCCGCGCTGGGTGAAATTTCCTCGGAGGATTCGCTGGCGACGATGGCTGAATACACCCGCCGCGGTCGCCTGCACATGGGCTACAGCTTCGAGCTGCTCACCGACGATTTCAGCGCCGCCTACATCCGCGGCACGGTGCAGACGCTGGAAGCGCAGATGACCGAGGGCTGGCCGTGCTGGGCCATTTCCAACCACGACGTCGAGCGCGTGCTGACGCGCTGGGGCGGTGGTCGCCCGTCCGCGCCGCTGGCCAATCTGCTCACCGCGATGCTGTGCTCGCTGCGCGGTTCGGTTTGCGTGTACCAGGGCGAGGAGCTGGGCCTGACCGAGGCCGACGTGCCGTACGAAGCGCTGCGCGATCCCTATGGCATCGCGTTCTGGCCGCAATTCAAGGGCCGCGACGGTTGTCGCACGCCGATGCCGTGGACCGACGATCCGCTGGCCGGTTTCAGCAGCGGCTCGGCGTGGCTGCCGGTGCCGCAGGAACATCGCGCGCTGGCGGTGGCACGCCAGGAAATCGATCCGGCGTCCGCGCTGCAGGGCTTCCGCACCTTCATGCGCTGGCGCCATGCGCAACCCGCGCTGCGGACCGGCGATATCCACTTCCTCGAAACCGCCGAGCCGATTCTCGCCTTCATGCGCAGCTGCGGCGACGACGCGTTGCTGGTGGCGTTCAACTTGTCCGAACACGACGCGGTGATGGATCTGCCGCTTGACGGCGCGCTGCCTTTGCTCGACGGCCATGGCTTGCCACCAGGGCGCGTGCAGAACGGACGCCTGTACCTTCCCGGGTATGGCTCGGTATTCGCGCGGCTCGATGCCGCGCAGCGACAGATCATCGAACCCGGGCGTGCTTGATGCGGTTCGTTGAAGTTTTCATCGTTCGCCCCCGGGTCGAGTCAGGGCAGGCTCTGAGCGTCGCCGTGTAGCGGCAGCGAGGAGAAGCGTTTTGGAGGCAAGGACGTCGAGGCGTCGACGCCCCGGTCACCGGCGCGTGCGTGGGAGGTTCTACACGGAATGACCATCTCGATGTAGGAGCGCGCTTGCGCGCGATGCTGTTTCGCCGGAGAGGAAGCGCATCGCACGCAAACGCGCGCAACCCGGAAAACAAAAGAACGACATCAACCAGACCATGCCAACAGGGCCGTCGCACGACGGTTACGAGGGGGAAGACATGCAAGTTACGGGGCCAACCACGAACGCCGCGATGGCGTCGTCCATGGACATAACGCAACCAGGCAGCACCGCGCGGGTCATCATGATCGTGGCCGCTGCGGCCCTCGGCGGCTTCCTGTTCGGTTTCGACACCGCGGTGATCAATGGCGCGGTGGACGCATTGCGCGACAGCTTCGGATTGAGCGCGGGATGGACCGGCTTCGCCGTGTCCTGCGCGCTGCTCGGTTCGGCACTGGGCGCATGGTATGCGGGCCGGTTGGCGGATCGCTTCGGCCGCGTGCGTACCATGCAAGTGGCCGCGGCGCTGCTGGCCGTCAGCGCACTCGGCGCGGGGCTGGCACACAGCGTGGCCACGCTGATCCTGTGGCGCCTGATCGGCGGCATCGGCGTGGGCGTGGCGTCGGTGGTGGCGCCGACCTATATCGCCGAAGTGTCGCCGGCACGCATCCGCGGACGGCTCGGTTCGATGCAGCAGTTGGCGATCGTGCTCGGCATCTTCGTCGCCCTGCTCAGCGATGCGTGGCTGGCCAGTGTGGCTGGCGGTGCGGAACACGCGCTGTGGCTGGGTCTGGAAGCATGGCGCTGGATGTTCCTGGCGATGTTGGTACCGGCGCTGGTCTACGGCGTGCTGGTGCTGGGCGTGCCCGAATCGCCGCGTCACCTGGTGGCGCGCAGCCGTCCGCATGATGCGCTGCGCGTGTTGCGCCAAGTGCTGGGCATGACCGACGAGGAAGCGCTGCAGCGCAAGCTCGGCGACATCGAGCAAAGCCTGCGTCGCGAACACAAGCCGCGCTGGAGCGATCTGCTTGGCAAGAGCGGCCTGCTGCCGATCGTCTGGGTCGGCATCGCGTTGTCGGTATTCCAGCAGTTCGTCGGCATCAACGTGATCTTCTACTACTCGTCCACGCTGTGGCATTCGGTGGGCTTCAGTGAAGCCGATGCATTCGCGATCACCGTGATCACCTCGGTGATCAACGTGCTGGTGACGCTGGTGGCGATCGCCCTGGTCGACCGCATCGGCCGCAAGCCGCTGCTGGTCATAGGCTCCGGAGGCATGGCGCTGACCCTGGCGGTGATGGCGTGGTGTTTCGCCCAGGCCAGCGGCAGCGGCGCCGCGTTGGTGATGCCCGAACCGTGGGGGCCAGTGGCGCTGGTCGCGGCCAACGCCTACGTGATCTTCTTCGGCCTGAGCTGGGGCCCGGTGGTATGGGTGCTGCTGGGCGAAATGTTCCCCAACCGCATCCGCGCCATGGCCCTGGCCGTAGCCGCCGCCGCGCAATGGCTGGCCAACTTCGCCATCACCAGCAGCTTCCCCGCCATGGCCGAACTGAGCCTGCCGTTCTCCTACGGCGTATACGCGGGGTTCGCACTGTTGTCGCTGGTCTTCGTGTTGCGCTTCGTGCGCGAGACCAAGGGGATGGAGTTGGAGGATATGCGTGGGTGAACGTTTTGCGATAGGCATCCGCCGTGCCATTTGCATTGATGGTTAGTAGCTTGAGTCTGGCTTGTGTGTCTTGAGTGCACCCGAATTGAACGAAACTGAGCCATCCGCACACTGGATATCGGCCAACTGTTTCCCGTTACGAGCAACCTGGACTTCCCCATCCCTACGAGGCGGTCCTTTGAAGGATTCAATATAGAGAACCTGATATAAGGTTTTTCCATGTGGAAACGTTAGTAGATTGAAAAAGGCACCAGTTCCGTTGCCTGCTTCCCACTTCAGCTCCGCATTTGGCACCTTGACTTCCATGTCAGGCTTGCTTCCAAAGCGATAGTTGACCGTATCCTTTGCCTGACAGACATGAACTGGTTTGCCATTGGTTGTGACGCAACGAAATACCGTCTCCTCGTTAGCCGAACAAGCCATGGCCACTGCCGGAAGGAACAATACAAGAGCCACGATTGCCCTCATGTTTTTATCTCAACATGCACAGTATTGGAGAGGTCATGCCCATCATTTAGTGTGCGGCTGCTGCGCTAGCCGGTGTCGGGGAGCCTACTGAGGCATCGACGAACTCGATAGTTTTGAGGACAGCCATGATTTTGGGAAGAGTGCCTGTGGAAGGCGGATCGACCAGTGCCCTGACTGGGATCGGGCCGCCGCAAAGTACCTGCGAGCCGCCCGTCTCGACCAAGCAGAAGAAAAGGTTGCGCCCCCGGGTCGCCTCATCGCCCGTCGTGTCGTCGTAGGTGATGGCTGTGCCTTTCCAGTTGCTACCGGATAACGCGTAGGCGTGGAAATGCTGCTCTGGTGTGAAGGGCGGGTTCTCGGGGACGTTGCCGGCACCAGGGTTGTACCAGACCCATGTTCCATTGATTTTCTTGGCATCTAGTTGCTGATCAATCTGGTCTTGCGACGCGCCGGCGTAGCAGAGTAGCGGCACGCTCCAGTTTTCCGTGCCGGGTGGGTAGTACCCTGCACTCTGGAACGAACTGGCATTGTGCACGGATACCGTTCCCCCATTGAGCTTGAGTCGGAAGTGGCATTTTCCGGGAGAATAGATGGGACTGAGACCAGCGGAAGCCGTGCCTGTTGAGCTGTCTGATGCTGACTGCCGCGCACACGCAACTGTCGCAGCGAGAACCAACCCTACGAGGATGACAACTCTTTTCATGAATGCCTCGGTTTGTAGTCTTGCGGTTCGTTCGGTTTGTTCGAGCCGGGAAACGCAGGGGTATCCAGCAACACGACTTCGCAGGTGTTGTAGGCTTGGAAGCGAGCGACGAGACCGTTTCCACCACCGTTGATTGCCACGGCCACGCTTCGCATGCCGGGGCTGCTGTAGTACATGTGGCTGCCAGTTCCCGTGGCGGGTTTTGATGTGCGTTGGTTTACTGGTTCAGTGTCTGCGTTTTTGGCGAAGCCATTCCATGCCCAGAAAGTCCCTGCGGTGTCGGCGGAAATATCGATCCGAGTGCCATCACCTGTCTCAGTACGCCATGGCTTCATGTGTGCGGCAGCCACCGTGGCTTCCAATACTGCCAATGGTTCATTTTCATTCGGCAGATGATGTTTGTGCCGCCGTTCGACCTCTTTGTGAGCGGCCTTCAGACGACTGGCCAGATCGTCATCCACATCCCTGCCGATGAAGAGCCAATACTTGATGTAGTTGTCTGGCCAAGTGAGTTGCATGAAACCACGCCCGTTCCACGGGTAGTAACGCGGAGGATGGGCGTTGTTGACTCGCTCTTCCAGCCGCGCAAACCATTGCGTCTCCACCATCGCGTTCGCATAGAACGCAGCCATGCGCAGAGGCGTAACGATGCCGTAGCGGCGGCAGGCTTTGTTGAGTTCGTTGTGATAACCGGCCACCGTTCTGGGAAGGACGGTGATCGGCTCAGATACCCACTGATGATGGGCTGCTTCGCGCATGGCGGTTTTCGGAAACAACTGAATCATTTCGTCCTTGCTCAGCCAACCGCACTGGCGGAACACGCGCACGAACTCGCGCGGGTGGAAGTGCCAGTGCTTGCTTGGGATGCCGAGGTCGGCGTCTTCCCAGAAGCACAACGCCTCGGAGTGCGCCTTGAAGCGCGGAAAGTCCTCCGGCTTTAAATATGGACCGGCTATAGGGCCGGCATCGGGTGGGGTCTCCTTCGTCAGCCACTGCCAGCGTGTGGCGATGGTGGCTTTCTCCCACTCGGTGGGAAACTTGCAGATCGTGTACGCCAGGCGCGCTTGCGCATCCGCGCCGGCCACCTTGCCCAAGGCATCGGCACGGCGTGCTTTGGTCGCGCCACCCTGGCTTTGCAGGATCAGATCGATCAGCGTGGCGGAGTCGCAGCGGCTGTCGCTGTCGGCATCGTCGTCGACCAGTTGCCAACCGCACCAGTCCGGAAAATCCGCGTCGCTGAAGGCATGCACGCCTTCAGCGTGCAGGTTCACCCAGCCCTGCCCACCGGGATAGGCCACCTGCTGCCAATCCTGCAGTCCAGCCGCATTGCCCAGTGGCTCAAGCACGCGCCCAAAGCGCAACAGCTCATAGGCATCACGCCCCACGCCGCCCTGGGTCCGCTTGGCCAAAGCGCAGGCCGTGTCGAACAGGGTCGTGTCGGCAGCAGCGGGCATGCTGCCAATGGTCTTTCCGTCCATCGCGTAGGTGACGTAGTGCGTGCCATGGGGACGAGCCAAGTCGATGCCCACGACCAGCGCGTCGGTGCTACTCCATGTCGGCTTCGACAATGCCGTGGTCTCCGGCCAGAAGCCCACATGTTCCGGCGGCAGGGGGATGGTATCGTAGAGCGGCGTACCGGCCGGAAGACGCAGGTAGGCATGGCCGAACACGCTGGTGAGGCGGCCATCCTTGCCGGTATTCAGTGCACCGGACGCGCGGCCCACCAAGGCCACAAGATTGGCGTCGTCGCAGACGATCTCGACATGAACCCGCCCGGGCTTGCCGTAGATGCTGCCGGCTTCGCCGACCTCATCCTTGCGCCAGATCTTTTGGCCTTGCTTCACGTTGCTGGCGATGCGCTTGAGATGCAGGATGATCGAGAAGAAGCGAACCGTGACGCTCTCGCCGATCTCGGTTTCGTGACGGATCACCACGCAGCCGTTGTCCGACCAGCCACCGCCGTAGTTCAACGGATCGTTGGCATTGCTTGTCTGTGGCTTGGGTTGGCGTACATAAACCACGGTGCCGTCGGCCATGGCACAAACTGGCAAGCGCTTTCCGTCGTGGGATGGCGCCACCAGGTGCACGCCACCATGCCAAGCCATGTCGGAGCCTAGCGGGAAGGCACCATCGCCAAAGCCGCCGCCGTTCATGGCCTGGGCCAGCCACGGATCATCGGGACTGCTGGCGGCGCGCTGCGGCAGAAAGGGAGGGCTGATAAGCATGGCGTGTCCTTACACCGAGCGTGGATAGTCGGATTTGAGCTGTGTAAGTCCTTGAGGCAACGGTTCCAATTGCGCTGCTTGTCCCTCACCGCCCAACCACTCATGCGTCCCGCTCTTCACCGTGAAATTTCCGGGGCAGGCAATGGTGATGTTCTGGCCGTCGAGGGTGATCTGGCTTTGGCCGGATTGCAGGACGATCTTGTCCTTGGCCAGGACCTGGATGCTGTCGGTGGTGCTGGTGACGGTGACGCTTTGGTCGGCGAGGATGTCCATGGCGTCGGTGTGGACTTCGAGGCTGACCGGGCCGTGGTTGGCGATGACGTTGATGCCGCCGTCGGCGGTGTAGAGGCTGGCGCTGTCGCCGCTGACGGCGGCGAGGGTGGTGCCGGCGGCGAGGTGGGTGTCGCGCTGGCTGGTGAGGTGCTGGTGTTCGCCGGCGAAGCTGGCGGCGCTCTTGGGGGTGGTGAGGGCCACGCTTTCCGGTGACTCCATCAGCACGGCGGGCTGGGCGAAGCGTTCGACCGGGTCGCCGCCGCTGCGCTGGTTGCCGCTGGGTTTGCTGGCGGCCTGGCCGTTGACGGGGCCGCTGTATTTGCCGTTTTGCTGGGGATCGATCACTTGCTGCAGATCGGTCTGGGCGCGGTTGGCGGCCAGGCCGCCGGCCTTGGCTTGCGTGGCCGCGTTGTCCAATCGCTTGGCGGTGGCATTGGCGGCCTTGAGCTGGCCGATCGCTTCGGCGGCGTCCATCTGGGTGGATTGGCCTTGCGCGCGCGCGGTGCCGGACAGCAGCAGGCCTTCGCCGGCGCGCAGCACGGCCCAGCCGGCGGTGATCAGTTCGAAGCCTTCGCCGCGATAGCCGCCACGGGTGTTGCCGCTCTGGTCGATCAGGTAGCCGAGGTTGAGCTGGCTGTCGGCGATGCTGTGGTTGAGGCTGTGGCGCAGCTGCCCCGAGGCATCGTCGAGCACCCAGCGGCTGCCGCTCTGGCCGTCCAGCGTTTGCGTCTGCACGCCACTCAGCGTGCCGGGATGATTGGCGCCGCTGTTTTCGCCTGCCGCGAACGGCGGCGTGGCCGGGCCGTTGTAGAGCTGGCCGACGACGACGGGATGGTCGATGTCAGCGTGGGCGTATTCGACCAGCACTTCGCTGCCGATGCGCGGCACGAAGCTGTGGCCGTGATGGGCGCCGGCGTTGGCTTCGGCCACGCGCACCCAGGTGCCCGAATGATGATCACCCGGCGCGTGACCTTGCGGCAGGTGCTGGCTCATCGTGTCGGTGAGGCCGCCGGGTAGCGGTGCGGTGCCGCGCTGCCACGGGAATTGCACGCGCACCTGGTGATCGCGGGTGCCGGTGAGCGTGTCGCCCGGCACGCCGGTGACGATGGCGGTTTGCACGCCCGGGGCCAGCGGGCGGTCGCGATGCGCCGGGGCGATGGGCGTGCCGGCGGGCACGGCGTCGAATTGCTGGCGGTAGCTACCCTTGCCGAGCGTGCTGTCGTCGGTCTGGCTGCCGCGCAGGTGCGGCAAAGCCGTGCCGAGGTTGTTGGTGGCCACATGGTCCAGCGTCAGCGGCACGAAGGCCTGTCCGGACAGGTCCGGATGCTGGGTCAGCACATAGCTTTTGCCCGCTTCCAGCGTGCGCACGGCGCCCTGGCCGCGGAAAGTGCGGGCAGGCAGACGCAGGGCATCCAGCCGATGGGTGGCATAGTGCTGTGCCTGCGCGGCGGTGTCGAAACGGCCACTGCGGTCGGCGTCGAACACGTCCAGCGAGGGCAGCTCGGGGGCGTTGCCGTCATGCGGGGCCTGGGCAGTGCCGGCCACGCTGAGTACCTGGTCGGGCTTCCAACTGGCCGTGGTGACCTGGTCGGGCACCAGTTGGCGGCGTTCGCTGAACACGCTGACTGCGTCGTCCTGCTCGGTGGCGTCGATGCGATGGAAGCGCACCGCGGCCGGCGCGCCCGTGGGCTGTGCCGCCTGGGTGTCGAAGATCACCAAGGTGTGGCCGGGGCCATCGTCGCTGCTGGTCTGGTCGTGCTCGAAGCGGTACGACAGGCCTTCCTCGCCCAGCAGCCGCTGCACGAACGCCAGATCGGTTTCGCGATACTGGGTGCAGATGGGGCGGGTGCGCAGTGCCGTGGTGACTTCGGTGCGCACCTTGAGTTGCGGGTAGTCGGCCAGCACCTGGGTGACCACGTCGAGTGCGCTGCGATCCTGGAAGATCAATGCGTTGCGGCGCAGCGCCAGCAGGGCCAGGCCCGATTGCATGTCGAGCCGGTAACGCGCCAGGCCGCCATCGGCACCCAGCGAGGCGGCATGGGTGATGATGCCGTGCCAGTAGCGGCGGCCACCGGCGGCGGTGGCGATGCCCACGCTGATCGGTTGGCCGATCAGCGGCTTGAGATCGATGAAGGCGGAGGCGCTGACGCAATCCAGTTCGAATCGGAAGTCGTCGTTGACGGCTTCGCGCCCTTCGAAGCGCTCGACGATCAGGCCGTCGGCCGCGGTGGTGTCCAGCGTGATGAAGCGCGTGGTCTGCGACAGCAGCCCCAGCCAGGCGGAAACGTCAAAGTCTTCCATGTCTTTTCTCTTGCGCAGATACGGTACAGCCCTGTCCCTTCAAGCTTAATGACATGAAGTTGCGAGGGGTATCGGCGAAATCCGACACGGCCGGGTGTCGGTGTCGACCCGGTCACAGTTCGCCATCCGGGGGCGTCCGGCCAACCAGGGCCCGACAGGCTGCTAGGATCGTCATGGAGGCGGCCGGCAAATGGCCGTTTCCCGATGATTGCCTGCCACGGGGGTTCTGGCCAGCGTGACGACCAACAAGAAAATCACCTCGTTCGACATCGCCGATCTGGCCGGGGTTTCCCAGTCCACGGTATCGCGCGCGTTGCGTGGCAGCCCGCTGGTGAACGAGGAGACCCGGCGACGCGTGCAGGCGGCGGTAGAGTCGCTCAACTACACCGTTGACAAGAATGCTTCCAACCTGCGGCGCAAGTTCTCCGGCACGCTGGCGCTGCTGTTCTTCGAAGACCCCACCCCCGACGATTCGCACATCAACCCGTTCTTCCTGTCGATGCTCGGCTCGATCACCCGCGCCTGCGCGAAGCAGGGCTACGACCTGCTGATCTCGTTCCAGCAGCTTTCGCGCGACTGGCATGCCGATTTCGCCGACAGCAAGAAGGCCGACGGCATCATCCTGCTCGGTTATGGCGATTACCTGGCCTATTGCGACCGCCTGCAGAAGCTGGTCGAGCAGGGCACCAGTTTCGTGCGCTGGGGCGCGGTGTTGCCGGGCCAGCCCGACATCACCATCGGCTGCGACAATTTCCGTGGCGGCCACGATATCGCCACGCACCTGCACGAGCAGGGCTGCCGGCGCATCGCGTTCCTCGGTGACGCCTCCAGCCACTACCCGGAATTCTTCGAACGCTACCGCGGCTATGCCGCTGCGCTGGAAGAGCGCGGCCTGGTGGCCGATCCCGACTTGCAGGCCAATGCGGAAAGCACCGAGCGCGCCGGTTACGAAGCCATGCAGAGCCTGCTCGAACGCGACGCGAAGTTCGACGCGGTATTCGCCGCCAGCGACCTGATCGCCATCGGCGCGTTGCGCGCGCTGGCCGGCCGTGGCCTGAAGGTGCCGGACGACGTGGCGCTGGCCGGCTTCGACGACATCCCCGTGGCCGGCTTCATCAACCCCTCGCTCACCACCATTCGCCAGGACACCCGCCAGGCCGGCGATGCATTGGTGGAAAGCGTATTGAAGATGATCCACGGCGAATCGCCCGAAAGCGCGGTGCTGCCGGGCAAGCTGATCGTGCGGCGGTCGAGCGTGCGCGAACCATCGGGCTTAGGCGATGCTTAGCAAGGGGCTTCAAAACCCGCGGGCCGATGCGTACTGTGAGCCCATGCCGCCTCTTCCGAAAAATCTTGCCGTGCCCGTGACACGATCGATCGTGTGTTGCTGCAGCCTGTTTGCCGGGCACGGGCCGCAACGATGAAATTGCTGCTTGTCGAAGATTCCGAACGCCTGCGTAGCACGCTCCAGCACGGGCTGGTGGCGGCCGGGTTCGTGGTGGATGCCGCAGCCGATGGCGTGATGGCCAAGGGCTTCCTCGACACCTACGAATACGACCTGGTGACCCTCGACCTGATGTTGCCGCGAATGGACGGCATGGCCGTGCTGCGCGGCCTGGCGCGGCTGCGCACGCGCCCACGGGTGCTGGTGCTGTCGGCGCGCGACCAGGTATCCGATCGCATCGAGGCGTTGAACGCCGGCGCCGACGATTACCTGGTGAAGCCGTTTTCCTTCGATGAGCTGGTGGCGCGGTTGCGCGCCCTGGCGCGCCGCCCCGAGGAAGCGCACATGCCCATCCTCGAATGCGGGCCCCTGCGCATCGATACCCGTTCGCAGAGTGCCTTCGTGGCGGATGAGCCGCTGTCGTTGACGCCGCGCGAATTTGCCCTGCTGGGTTTGCTGATGCGGCATCGCGGTCGCGTGTTCAGTCGGCATGACATCCTCGAACGGCTGGCTGGCAGTGACTCGACCGCGTCGGAAGGCAGCGTCGAGGTACTGGTCTTCGGCCTGCGCCGGAAGCTTTCCGATGCCGGACTCGAAGACATCGTCAAGACACGCCGCGGCGCGGGTTACCTCATTCCATGAAACCGCGTTCGCTGGCGGGACGTATCGCGTTGCTGGTGGGCGTTGCCACCATGGCCATCCTCGGGGTGGCATCGGTGGTCATGGATCAGTGGGTCGATGCGGAGATGGCCCAGCGCTTCGATTCGGACCTGGTTTCCCAGGCCAACGCGCTTTCCGCGCTGGCCACGCTGGAGGACGGGCGGCTGGCATTGGGCGATTCGGATTCGCCGCATGCGCGATGGCTGTCGGAAATCGACGAGACGGTCTATGCCATGCGCTGCAGCGGTGGCCAATCGCTGCTGAGCGACCCGGCGCCGGCGCGTTATCCGGAAAGCTGGGCCGAGCGGGCGACTGCACAGCCGGCGTACCAGGACATCCGCATCGATCACCGCGTGTTGCGGGCCGTGTGGTTCCGCTTCCAGCCGGAGCTTTCGAAGGAGCCTGGCGAGGACGCATCGGCCGCAGCGGGGGCCGGCAGCTGCAGCATCATCTTCATGCAGCCGCGGACCAAGCTCGACGACATTCTGGAGGCGATTGACGGCATCCTCGTCTTCACGCCGATGTTGGCCTTGCTGGCCGTGTTGCTGATCACGCCGATGCTGGTCCGGCGCGGGCTGAAGCCGCTGGCCTTGCTGGGCAACGAGATGCGGCACATCGGTCCGCAGGCACCCGGGAAGCGCCTGCCAGAAACCGGCACACGCGAACTGGAGCCATTGGTCGGTCGCTTCAACGGCGTGCTGGAGCGCATGGACGAAGGCGTCAACCGCGAGCGGCAGTTCGCCGGTGCACTGGCCCATGAAACCCGCACCCGGCTGGCCGAGTTGCGTGTCCTGGTCGACGTGGAGCGGCGCTACCCCAGCGGTCGTCCCATCGATGGCTTGCTGGCGGAAATCGGCAATATCGGCGGCGAGCTGGAAAGCACGGTGTCCGGGTTGCTCCTGCTGACCCGGCTGGATGCCGGCGTGGAAAGCATGCAGCGCATCGAGGTGGATCTGGACAGCGTGCTCGAGCGGCAAATCGAACATGTGGCGCCGACCCTGAATCGACGCGGGTTGCGGCTCGACTGGCAGCGGTTGCCCGTGGCCGGAACGGTCATCGCCGACCCGGCACTGCTAGCCATCGTCATCGGCAACCTGCTGGGGAACGCCAGTACCTATGCCCCCGAGGGCAGCGTGATCGTGATTCGCCACGAAGGGTCATCCCTGATCATCAGCAACGCCGCGCCGGGTCTGGACAGCAGCGACGTGTCGCACTTCGGGCAGCGCTTCTGGAGCAAGCATCCAGGCAGCGAAGGCCATGCCGGGCTGGGCCTGGCGCTGGCAGGCGCAGCGGCTCGCGCGATGGACTTCCAACTGGCTTTCCAGCTGGATCCATCGCAGCAGCTGCGTGTGGTCCTGGGCTGGGGTGGCTGAGAGCCAGTCCGAAACCTCGTCCGGCCCCTCATCCTTCGCGAAGTTGTAGGAGCCCGCTCGCGGGCGATGCTCCGGCTTTCCGTTTCGGGAAGCGCCAGAGCAAGAGCATCGCCCGCGGGCGGGCTCCCACAGCCCGCTTCTGTCTCAGGTCCGCATGTTCGGAAAGATGTTGAGCAGGCTCTCAGAAGCGATGCACGTAGCCGATGCGGAAACCGCCGGGTAGCCAGCCGAGGATCAGCGGGCTCTGCCGGTGCGAGGCCCAGATGCCCAGGCCCGCACCCAGTGCGGCGCCGACGATGACGTCGCTTTGCCAGTGCCCGCGTACCTTGAGGCGTGCGACGGCGTCGTACAGCGGCAACGCGGCCAGCGCATAGACCGCCGGATGGTCGCTGCCGTACTTCACCATGAAGGGGGTTACCGCGGCGCTGATCACGGTCACTTCGCCGCTGGGAAAGCTTTCGTTGTGGATGCCGCGGAAGAAGCGGTTCGGATCGTCGGTTTGCGAGGGACGCTCGCGCTGGAAGGTCAGCTTCATCGCCTGGGCGGCGACAGCCGATACGGCGACGGCATCCACCGAGCGCCAGAACGTATCGCCCAGCTTGGTCTGGTCACCCAGCGCAAATGCGCCACCGATGACCGTCAGCATGGTTCCGTATTCCACGCCCAGCTGCGCGTTGCGATTCCAGATGCCGTGGTTGTCGTAATGCAGGCGATGATCGATGCCGAAAGGGCCGCCGCCAGCATGGGCCAGTGGAACCTGCAGCAATGCGCAAAGAGTGATGGCAAGAATCAGAAAGTGGCGCATGACGTGGTTCTCCATGGTATTCAGCGGCCGCCTACATGCAGTTGACGAGTGTGGCGCTTGAGCGTCCGCAAGGACAGGTGGACCGCCAGCCCGGCCAGCAGCAGTCCGACCCACAGCGGATCATGCACGAGCCAACGGGACAGCGTCTGGTGTCCGGCATCCAGATCGTACACGGCTTCGAGCAGGAAATAGGCGAGGGCGACGTGAAGCACGCCGTTGTATTCGCGACGCAGCACGGTGCGCAGGCTGAAGCGCAAGTCGGCCGGTTGCCACAGGCTGAAGTCCGGAATGAAAGCCGGTGTTTTCGCGGCCCAGCGCGACCAGGCCTGTCCGTGCGCAGCGGCGAGGAAGCGCTCTTCCGCCGCGGCAATGCGCTCGATGTACAAGGTGTTGGCGGCCACCAGCACGAGCAGGAACCACAGCGATCCGGTCGCCGCCGCAAAGGCCATCGCCACGATCGAATTGGCCAGATACAGCGGGTGACGGACCACCGAGTACATGCCGGTGGTGTTGAGCACCGCCGCCCGTTGTTCGCGGGTGCTGCGCACGGAGGTGTTGGCCGGCACGAAGCCGACGGTGAACCAGCGCAATGCCAGCCCGGCGAACGAGATCAGCAGGCAGGCCTCGCCAAGATGGTCGACCGCCGTCCCATGCAGCCATCCGCGCCCGGGGAATCCCGGAAAGCCGATGGCCAGCACCAGCAGCGGGAGAATGGCGATGATGGCCACGCTGCGCCGGTGGTAAAGCCATTGGCCCTGGCGCTCGAACTGCTCGGTCAGGCGGGCATGCGGGTTCATCGGAATGAGGCCACCGGATGATCGGGTGCGGTGTATTCGCCGACGGCCTGGTCGACCCAGCCGGCTACGCACGGTGCCGTGTGGACACCGTCGTCTCCCGCCGCCACGTCGACCCCCTCGTTGCCCGGACCATAGGGCGTGTACTTGCTTCGATTGGACTGGGTGAACAGGCCCAGCGTCGGTGTGCCGACGGCCGCGGCCAGGTGCATGACGCCGCAGTCGGCGCTGACGAAGCCCTGCATGTTCGCCAGCACCGCGGCCAGTTTGCGCAAATCGCGGGTGTAGAACGATGCGGTGACCCCGGGCAGTTGCGAGCGGCCGTGCTCGGCCAACACCTCGACGATATGGACATCCGGCCGGCGCGCGCGCAGTGCCGTGGTGAATGCCTCCCACCACGGTTCCGGCAGCCGCTTGGGACCGGTGGCGTTGCCGAAGATGCCGATCACCGGCTGCGTACCTGCCTTGCAACCATCGCGCCCGAGGATCTTGGCGAGCGCGCATGCGCCGTGCTGCATGTCGCTGGGCGCGAGTGGCACATCAAGCGTGGGCCATTCGGTTTCCGTCGTTCCCGCATAGGCGGTCCGCAGCAGGAAGACGCTGCGCTTGGCCAGGTGTTCGGGCGCGGTCGACCAGGGTCCGTCGGTTTCTCCGCCCGCGGTCGAGTCCGGGAATCCCACCTTGTAGCGCGCCCGGCACACGCGCAGGGCCAGGCGGCCGGAGCCCGAGCCGGCGCAAGGGTCGATCGCCAGGTCATAGGTGTTACCGCGCAACTCGTGCACCAGCTTCGCGGCAAGCCATGGATGATGTACGGCGCGGCGCGGGAAATTCATGATGCGCCGGACCTGGAAGCGCGGGCCGTACAGTACCTGTGCGGCGCAACCGGCACTGACGATATCGATCTCGGCGCCCGGATAGAGCGTCTCGATTTCGTGCAGCAACGGGCTGATCAACACCATGTTGCCAAGCCGGTGGTTGGGCCGGCAGACCAGCACGCGATGGATGCCGCGCACCGGCAATTCCCCGGGTTGGCACAAGCGCATGCCGGTGCTGCTGCGGGGCGGGGACGCACGCTCGCTCATGGGCGTCCCACGACCAATACGCTGAAGCTGCCCGGCACGATGTCGTGGCGGCCGTTGGCCTTGGTGGTCTTGCTCCACTGCGCGGCAGACAGGTACAGGCGGTGTTTCTGCGGGTCCAGCGCCAGCGTGCGGGCGCTGCGCTGGGTGGGAATGGTGGCCGTCACGCGGTATTGGTCGGGGCTGTTCTCGTGCACGGCGGTGATCGTGCCGCTGCCGCCGTTGGCGCTGTAGATCATCGAGGTGGCCGGATTGAACACCACGGCATCCGGGTCATCGCCGATCGGCACCATCGCCACGCGCTGGCCATCGCGGGCATCAAGCACCGCCATCAGATTGTTGTCGCACACCGAGAACAGCCGGTGGTGCGCGGTGTCGATGGCCAGGCTGCTGGGCGAGTGGCACGGCGCCAGCGGCCAGGTGTGCAGCAGCTTGTCGGTATGCGAGTCGATCTGCACCAGCTCGGACTTGTCTTCGATGTTCGCGTACACGTGGCCGGCGCCGTCGGCCACGGCAAACTCGGGACGGCCGGGCAGCGGAATCGTGTCGATGACGAGGTTCTTCGTCGTATCGATCACGCTGGCGCTGTTGCTGTGGCCGTTGAAGGTGAACACGTGGTGCGACGACGGGTCATAGACGATCGCGTCGGGGTTCTTGCCGGTGCCGGACACCACCGCGACGGTTTTCAGCGTGGCCAGGTCGAACACCGTGACCGACGCGCTCTTGCCATCGCTGGTGAAGCCGTGGTCCAGGTCAGGGGCGAGCGCGATGCCGTGCACGCCATCGGTGTCGGCAATCGTGCCGACCTGCTTCCCGTTGTCGGCGTCGAGCACGAGGACGCGGTTGCCCCGGCTGACGAACAGGTGCCGCCGCTGTGCATCGAAGCTCAGGTAGTCCCAGCCGCCCGTGCCGCCCAGTTGCCAGCGCGAGAGCACGCGGTAGCCGGAGGCCGGCGAGGTCGTGCCGGCGTGGGCGCTGACGCCGACGATGGCGGTGGCGAGCACCGCGAGCAGGGCCGTACGTAACAGGGAGCGTGGCATGAGCGGAACCTTCGCGCGATGGATGGAGCGGTATCCGCATATCATCCCGTCGCCGGCTTATCACTGGCTTAGCGCGCGCGACAGGGTGTCGCCGGCACTGCCGGAAGATCATGAACCGGTTCTAAGCTTGGGCTAAGTTGAAAACGGCAAAGTGACAGGATGCGGACTCCCCTACGCGCAATTTACATCATTGACACGCCGGCTCCCATGGGTCGTTTTCCACGTCGGCGCAGGCTTGCCGGCTGGTTGCCGGTGGCGATGCTGCTGGCCTTGTCAGGCTGCGCAAGCTATGCCCCCGAGCCGCTCGGCAACGGGCACGGCACGGTGAACCTGAATCAACTGGTGGTGCCCGCGTCCTCGATGCCGGTGCGGGACCTGGCCGCACACCGGTTCGACCCGGCCGATGGCCTCGACGTCACCGAAACGGCGATGCTGGCGGTGGTCAACAACCCCCAGCTCAAGGTCATGCGCGACCAGCTTGGCGTGGCGCGCGCGCAGGCGTTTGCCGCCGGCTTGTTGCCCGATCCGCAGTTGGCGTGGTCGCGCGATCTTCCCAGCAGCGGCCAGAGTGGCCTGACCAGCGCCTACAGCCTCGGCCTCAGCTATGACATCGGCAACCTGCTGACCCGCTCGGCGCGGGTGAAAGCCGCGGACAAGTCGCGCGAGCAGGTGCATCTGGACCTGCTATGGGCCGAATGGCAGACGGTGGCGCAGGCGCGCCTGCTGTTCGACCAGGTGGCCTCCAGCCGGGCCCAGGAGGCGGTGCTGACACGCGAAGTGGCCGCATTGAAGCCGCTCGATCGGCAAGTGCGCGTGGCGTTGGCGTCCGGCAACCTGACCTATGACGGTGCGGCCGTGGGCCTCAATGCCATGGCCGACGCCCAGCGGCGCCTGGCCGAAACCACGCGGCAGCGCCAGCAAGCCGAATCCGACCTGCGCAGCTTGCTGGGCTTGTCGTCCCAGGCACCGCTGGATCTGGTCGGGGCGCCTTACGGGCGCGAGCCCGACGCCGCGCAATTGCAGCAGGCGTTGCAGAGCTTGCCCGCGCGTCGCCCCGACCTGCTGGCGCTGCGGGCCGGTTACGCCGCGCAGGAGCAGCGGCTGCGCGAAGCGGTGATTGCGCAGTTCCCGGCGATCAACATCGGCATCAACCGCGCCCGCGACACCACCGACGTCACCACCAACGGCTTCAGCATCGGCATCACGCTGCCCTTGTTCAACCGCAATCGCGGCAACATCGCGATCGAGAAGGCCACCCGCCAGCAGTTGCATGACGATTACGATGCGCGCCTGCTGACCACCCGCAACGACATGCACCAGCTGCAACAGGGCTTGACCTCGCTGCAGGCGCAGACTGCCATGCAGGAGGCTCATGCACGACGGCTGGATGCCGCCCGCGCGGCCGCGCGCCAGGCCTGGCAGGCCAACCTGATGGACTGGCCGACGTATCTGTCGATTCGCGGCAACGCCTTGACGGCCGATCTCGACCTGCTCGCCCTGCGCCAACAACGCGCCACCCAGGCGATTGCGCTGGAAACGCTGCTCGGCGGCGATTGGACCGCCCAAGCCATGAGCGCCACCTCACCTTCTTCGAACCGGCACAAATGATGAATCGCCTGATCCCCAAACTGGCCTTGCCGCTGATCGCCGGCCTGCTGGCCGCGTGTGGCCAGGGCGCCAGCAATACCGACGAGGCCGCGCCGAGCGTGGCGGTGACCACCGCCAAACCGGTTCAGCGCAGCTTCGACGACACGGTGGCAGCCTTCGGCACGATCCAGGCCGACCCGCGCCGTGCGCGAACGCTGAATCTCGCCCACGGCGGCCAGGTGGTGGCCCTGCGGGTGGCCGACGGGCAGTCCGTGCGCGCGGGCGATCTCCTGTTGAAGGTGGCCACCGACCCGACCGCACGCAATGCCTATGCGCAGGCGCAGAGCGCGCTGACCCTGGCACGCGGCGAGCTGGCACGCACCACGAAACTGGCCGCGCAGCATCTGGCCACGCAATCGCAACTGGCCACGGCGCGCAAGGCGGTGGCCGATGCCGAGGCCGGCGTGCAGGCGCAGCGCAGCCTGGGCGGTGCAGCAGCGGTCGAGTCGGTCGTGGCCCCCGCGGCCGGCGTGGTCTCGCATCTGCAGGTGAGCCTGGACCAGCGTCTGTCAGCGAATGCGCCGCTGCTCGATTTCACCCCGTCTGGCGGATTGATCGCGCAGCTGGGCGTGCAGCCGGGCGAGGCCGGCACCATCCACCCCGGCATGCCGGTAAGCCTGCGCACGGTGTACGGCGACGCCAAGGTGCTGCAGGGACAGGTGAGCATGCTCGGCGACGCGCTCGATGCGCAGACGCACCTGCTGCCGGTGCAGGTCAGCCTGGCGCCGACCAAGGCAGCGCTGCCGTTGGCCGGCACCGCGCTGAATGCGCAGATCCAGACCCGCCACTACACCGCCTGGGCGGTGCCGCGGGCATCGCTGCGGCATGACGAGAGCGGCGATTACCTGTTCCAGATGGATCACGGCAAGGCGCACCGGGTGGACGTGACCGTGCGCTCGCCGGCGGGCGATCCGGTCGGCGTGGAAGGTTCGCTCGATCCTGCCCTGCCGGTGATCGTGCTGGGCGCCTATGAATTGTCCGACGGCATGGCCGTGCGCCAGAACGCAGCACGCAAGGGCAGCCAATGACGGCCACGCAATGGATGCACCGGCATCGGCGTTCGCTGCTGTTCCTGGCGCTGATCCTCGCCATCGGCGGCATCATCAGTGCCTTCAGCCTGCCGGTATCGCTGTTTCCGAACGTGTCGTTCCCGCGCGTGCGGGTCACCCTGGATGCCGGCGACCAGCCCGCCGATCAGATGGTGGTGAGGGTCACGCGGCCGGTGGAGGAAGCCATTCGTCGCGTGCGCGGTGTGCGCGAGGTGCGCTCCACCACCAGCCGCGGCAGTGCCGAGATCAACATCGGCTTCGACTGGGGCGCGGACATGGGCCGCGCGCTGCTGAACGTCAATGCCGCGATCGGCGAGATCCTGCCGAGCCTGCCGCCCGGCGTGAACGTGGGCGCCAAGCGACTCGATCCCACGGTGTTCCCGATCCTCGCTTACAGCCTGAGTTCGGACACGCTGACGCCGACCCAGCTGCATGACATCGCCGAGTTCCAGTTGCGGCCCTTGCTGTCCGGCGTCACTGGCGTGGCGCAGGTGGACGTGCAAGGCGGCGACGTGGCCGAGTTCCATGTCGACGTGGACGCGGACAAGCTGCGCGCGCAGGGGCTGACCTTCGCCGACCTGGACCATGCCGTGGCCAATGCCGCCACCATCCAGGCGATGGGCCGGCTGCAGGATCACTACAAGCTGTATCTGCTGCTGGCGAACAACCAGCCGGCCACGACCCAGGCGCTGGGCGACATCGTGCTGCGTGCCGGTGCGCACGGTGTGCTGCGCCTGCGTGACGTGGCAACGGTACGCATGGATCATGTGCCGCAGTGGGTACGCACCACGGCCGACGGCCACGATGCGGTGCTGATGCAGGTGTTCCAGCAGCCCAGCGGCAACAGCGTGCAGATTGCGCGCGACGTGGCGCAGCGCCTGGCCACGTATCAAAAGCAGGCACCGAAAGGCCTGCATATCGCCAGCTGGTACGACCAGACTCAATTGGTGCTTGGCGCGGCGGGCAGCGTGCGCGACGCAATCCTGATCGGCATCGTGCTGGCCGGGCTGGTGCTGTTCGTGTTCCTGCGCAACGTGCGGGTGATCCTGGTCGCGTTGATCGTGGTGCCGTCGACACTGGCGATCACCGTGATGTTGCTCAACGTGCTGCACATGAGCTTCAACATGATGACGCTGGGTGGCATGGCCGCCGCCGTCGGATTGCTGATCGACGACGTGATCGTGATGCTGGAACACATCATGCGACGCCTGCGCGACGGCACTGGGCCAGTGCGTGATCGCATCGCCGGCGCAGCGTGGGAGTTCACCCGGCCGTTGACCGGTTCCAGTGCGGCCACGGTGGTGATCTTCCTGCCGCTGGCATTCCTTACCGGTGTCACTGGCGCGTTTTTCAAGGCGCTGTCGCTGACCATGGCCAGCGCGCTGGTGATCTCCTATCTGCTCACCTGGGTGGCGGTGCCGCTGCTGGCCGAATGGCTGATCGACGAACGCCACGCGGAAGAGCATCCGCCGGGGCGTTTTTCCACGAAACTGCTGGCAGGGTACGAAAGCACGCTGGGCAAATTGCTCAAGCGTCCCGCGTGGCTGCTGCTGGGCGTGGTGCCCTTGCTGCTGGTCGGCGTGCTGGCGTACCGGCAGGTAGGCACCGGCTTCATGCCGAAGATGGACGAGGGCGGCTTCACGCTCGATTACCTGTCCGAGCCGGGCACCTCGTTGACCGAAACCGATCGCCTGCTGGCTCAGGTCGAGCAGATCATCCAGTCCAACCCCTACGTAGCAACGTATTCGCGGCGCACCGGCCTGCAGCTCGGCGGCGGCCTCACCGAGGCGAACACCGGTGATTTCTTCGTGCGCCTGAAGAACGGCACGCGGCCGCCCACCTCGATCGTGATGGAACACATCCGCGAGGAGATCGTGGCCAAGGTGCCGGGGCTGGACGTGGATGTCTCGCAACTGATGGAGGACCTGATCGGCGACCTCACCGAAGTGCCGCAGCCGATCGAGATCAAGCTGTATTCCGACGACCAGGCGCAGCTCGACGCCACCGCGAAGAAAGTGGCGGCGGCGATCAGCAAGGTCAATGGCGTGGCCGAGGTACGCAACGGCATCAAACCGGCTGGCGATGCGCTGGATATCAAGGTCGACCCGATCAAGGCCGGCCTGCTCGGGCTCGACCCGGTCGCAGTGGCGCAGCAGGTGGCCGACGCGGTGGCCGGCAACGTGGCCGCGCAGCTGCCGCAAGGGCCGAAGATGGTTGGCGTGCGCGTGTGGTTGCCACCGACATCGCGTGCGCGGCTGCAACAGCTGGAGGCATTGCCGATCCGCGCCGCCAACGGCCAGATCGTGCCGCTGTCGCAGTTGGCCACGATCCGTGAGGAGCAGGGCCAGCCGGAGATCGATCGCGACAACCTGAAACGCATGGTGGCGGTGACCGCGCGCATCGTGGGCCGCGACCTGGGTTCCACCGTCAGCGACGTGAAGCAGGTGCTGGCGAAGCCGGGCCTGTTGCCGCCGGGCATGTATCACGAAATGGGTGGCCTGTATGCGCAGCAGCAGATCGCCTTCCATGACCTGAGCATCGTGATGCTGGCGGCGATTGCGCTGGTGTTCACCCTGCTGCTGTTCCTGTACGAAAGCTTCCGGGTGGCGCTGGCACTGATGGCGGCGCCGCTGCTGGCGCTGGCGGCGGTGTTCGTCGGACTGTGGATCACCGGCATCGAGTTGAACATCTCGGCGATGATGGGCATGACCATGATCGTGGGCATCGTCACCGAACTGGCGATCTTCTACTTCTCCGAGATGAACGATGCCGTGCAACGCATGCCGCTGCACGAGGCGATGCTGTACGCCGGGCATCACCGCATGCGGCCGATCCTGATGTCCACCATCGCGGCGATCCTCACCCTGCTGCCGCTGGCGCTGGCGATCGGCCAGGGCTCGCAGATGCAGCAACCGCTGGCGGTGGCGATCATCGCCGGCATGCTGGTGCAGGTACCACTGGTGCTGTTGGTGATGCCGGCGCTGTATGCGTGGCTGGTGGGGCGCGGCCGCAAAAAATCCACGACCCAAAGCGAAGACTAAGCCATTGATAAGAGGTGGCTAAGCTCACGTGCGTAAGGTAAGGGTGTCATCGCAACGCAACTTTTTGCGCGGTGATCGACACCCAACCACCAAGGAGTACGTGATGCAAAAGTCCATCGTTCTCGCCCTGCCGCTGGCCCTGTGCGGCCTCGTGTTTGCCGCACAGGCGGGTACTTCGAAGCAGGCGGCCGCGCACGCGAAGATCAGCATGACGCAGGCCCGCAAGATCGCGCTGAAGGTCTACCCCGGCAAGATCGTGAAGCAGGAACTCGAGCACGAATCCGGCGGCAGTGGCCTGCGCTACTCGTTCGACATCAAGTCCGGCAAGAACACCCACGAAGTGGGCGTGGATGCGAAAACCGGCAAGCTGCTCGAGAACTCGCTGGACAACAACGACGCGGATTGACGCCGCACGCGACATGCCGTGCTGGCGCTGCCCTCGCGCCAGCACGGGCGCGGTGATGCCGCCCCGTCTGCCAAGCGGCATTTTTGCGTCAGGGCGCGCGCTTGAGTGCCAGCACCGCGTTGAGCCCGCCGAAGGCGAACGAGTTGCTGAGTACCGCGCGTACCGGCATCTCGCGCGCGGTGTTCGGCACGTAGTCCAGGTCGCAGGCCGGGTCGGGCTGGTCCAGGTTGGCGGTGGGCGGTACCACGCCGTCGCGCAGCGCGCCGATGGCGGCCACCAGCTCCAGCGCGCCGGACGCGCCCAGCGCGTGGCCGTGCATGGACTTGGTCGAGGACACCGCGAGGCGGTCGGCATGCGTGCCGAAGGCGAGCCGAATGGCGCGGGTTTCGGTGGCGTCGTTGGCTTGTGTGCCGGTGCCGTGGGCGTTGATGTAGTCGACGTCCTGTGGTGCCAGCCCGGCTTCGTCCATGGCCTGGCGCATCGCCATGGCGGCGCCTTCGGGGTTCGGCATCACGATGTCCGACGCATCCGCGCTCATGCCGGTGCCGGCCAGTTCGGCGAGGATGTTTGCACCGCGTGCCTGCGCGTGTTCCAGCGATTCCAGCACGAAGATGCCGGCGCCTTCGCCCAGCACCAGGCCGCGGCGGTTGGCGCTGAACGGGCGGCAGGCATCGTCGGCCAGCACGCGCATGGCTTCCCACGCACGCAGCGCGCCGTAGCTGAGGCAAGCCTCGGTGCCGCCGGTAATAGCCGCATCGACCATGCCGAAGCGGATCATCTGCGCGGCCTGGATGATGGCGTGGTTGGCCGAGGCGCAGGCGCTGGCCACCGCATAGGTGGGACCGCGCAAGCCGTGGGCAATGCTGATCTGGCTGGCCGAGGCGTTGGTCATCAGCCGCACGATGGTCAGCGGATGGGTACGGCTGGCTTTTTCGGCATAGAGCCGGCGGCTTTGCTCGTCCTGGGTGGTTTCGCCGCCGACGCCGGTGCCGACCACCACGCCGGTGCGCAGACCGAGGCCGTCGCGGGTGAAGTCGATGCCGGAGTGCGCGATCGCCTCGCGCGCGGCGTGCAGGGCGAATTCCGAGGTGCGATCGAGCTGCGGCAGGATGCGTTCGTCGATGTTCGCGGCGGGGTCGAAGCTTTCCGGCACCTGCGCGGCGATCTTCACGCGCAGGCGCTCGCTGTCCGCGTGGCGCAGCGGGCGGATGCCGCTGCGGCCTTCGCGCAGGCCTTGCCACAATGCCTCGGCGCCGACGCCCAGCGGGCTGATCGCGCCCATGCCGGTGATCACCACGCGGCGCGTGGTCACGGTAGCCATCAGGACTGGCCTGCGCCTGCAGCCTTCTCGTCCAGCGCTTTCTGCACCGCGTCGACCAGGCTTTGCGCGGTGTCGCTGTCGAAGTTGGCGCCCTGCTGCTCGGGGAAGTTGATGTCGAAATGTTCCTCGATGTCGAAGATCAGTTCGATCGCGTCAAGCGAAGCGATGCCCAGGTCCTTGAGCGTGGATTCGGGCTTGATCGTCGAAATGTCGATCTTGGCCTGCTTGGCGATGATCTCGAAAACTTGCTGCTGGATCGTGGGGGTCATGACGGAACCCTTGGTGGCGGGCGACAATGATGCACCATCCCCAGTCTAGACGGCACCGCTTACTCATGCCTTTCGTCGCACAACTCGAACCGGAGGCCATGTTGCAGGCGTTCATGGCGCAGCCACCCGATGGTTTCGCCGTGGAGTGCACGGTGCAGGGCACGCCGTCCTTCGTGGCCCCGTTCGACCTGCTGACCACGGCAGACGACGCCTTCCGGCGCCGGGTCGAGGGCTTGCCGCTGTACCGGCATTGGCAGCGCCTGCTGCGCTGGCGCACGCGTTTCGTCGGCACCACCGTGTCCGAGTACGCGCTGCTGCCGGGCGATGTCGAACCGGCGGCGCTGGCGCAAGGGCTGAAAGCCGCCTACGGGCGTGAATGCAAGCTACTGATCGTGAAGGACATCGCCGGCGATTCACCGCTGTTGGACGAGGCCGGCAACCGCTATGTGCGCCGTTTCGCCGAGGCCTGCGAGCGTGAAGGCTACGTGCTGCTGGAAGGGCAGGCGCTGGCGTGGGTGCCGATCGATTTCGATTCGGACGACGCCTACCTGGCGCGGCTGTCGCGCAGCCGACGCAAAAATATCCGGCGCAAGTTGCGTTCGCGCGACGCGCTGGAGATCGAGACGCTGCACGCCGGCGACGCCTGTTTCCACGACGACACCGTGCTGGCCGAATTCCACGCGCTGTTCGAAAATGTTTACGCGCAAAGCGAGATCCACTTCGATCACCTCACCGCCGGCTACTTCCGGCAGATTTTCCAGGATGCGCATAGTGGCGGCGTGGTGTTCGTCTATCGCCACCAGGGCCAGATGATCGGCTGGAACCTCTGCTACGAATGCGACGGCAAGCTGATCGACAAATACATCGGCCTGGCATATCCCGCGGCACGCGAGCACAACCTTTATTTCGTGAGCTGGATGCACAACCTCGGCCATGCCCGCGAACGCGGACTGACCCACTACGTGGCCGGCTGGACCGATCCCGAGGTGAAGTCGTTCCTGGGCGCCAGCATGACCTTCACCCGGCATGCCGTGTACGCGCGCAACCCGCTGTTGCGCTGGCTGCTGCGGCGGCTGGGCGGCCATTTCGAAAGCGACCGCGCCTGGCAGGCGACGGCGGAGTCCGACGATGAGTGAGCACAACCTGCGCCCGGTGGTACTGGATATCGACCACTCCACCGGCGACCTGCCCGACAGCGTGATCGTGCCTTTGGCCGAGTGGCAGGAATCCCTGCGCTTCGGCTGTTCGCTGGCGACCATGCGCCGTTTTCGCGCCACGCTGGATGCGCAGTTGCCGGCGCGCCACGGCACCGTGTTCATGGGCAGCGGCGACTTCCACCACCTCACCTGGCCACTGCTGGCGCGGATGCGCCCCGACGCGCCGATCCAGGTCGTTGTGCTGGACAACCATCCCGACAACATGCGCTTCCCGTTCGGCGTGCATTGCGGCTCGTGGGTGCGCCGGGTGGCGGCGCTGCCGTTCGTGGAGCACGTGCACGTGCTCGGCATCACCTCGGCCGACATTGGCGCGGGCCACGCGTGGGAGAACTACCTGACGCCGCTGCTGCGCGGCAAGCTCACCTACTGGAGCATGGGCGTGGATACCGGCTGGTCACGACGGCTCGGCGTGTCGCGCTGCTTCCGTGGCTTCGACACCCCTGAAGCGCTGGTCGACGCCTTCGTCGAAAGCCAGCGCACGCAGACCCTGCGCAGCTACCTGTCGATCGACAAGGACGTGTTTTCCGCCGAAGTCGCACAGACCAACTGGGACCAGGGCCGCCTGCTGCTATCGCACGCACTGGCGCTGATCAACGGCCTGCGCCACACGCTCATCGGCAGCGACGTCAACGGCGAGGTCTCGCACTACCAGTACCGCAGCTGGTGGAAGCGCAAGCTCTCCGCAATGGACGAACAGCCGCAGATTGATCCGGCGCAACTCGCCGGCTGGCAGGCGCAGCAGCATGCATTGAATCTTGAGTTGCTGGCGGCGTTGGCGGCGCGATCAGGCTGAACGCATGGATTTGTCTGTCAGGCTTTCCAACAGATGACACGGCCGATCACAACGCCAATCCGCCACTCTGCCAGCGCTTCGCGAACGACCGCTCTCGGGATGATCAGCCCATGTCTGGGAGGGAGCACACCAGACTACTGTGTCTTCACACGGCGCACCGATCGGAGACGATCGCCAAAATCAGTGAATTTGCGTATAACGCCAGTAGTTCGGCGTCGGTAACAGGATCGTTGGGGCGTGCGGCTCAGGCGGTTGCTGGCCGCGCCGCAGTGTTGCCAGTGACGTTGCATCCCAAATCACGATCCATACGCCGCGGTAGGGCTGCACGAGGCGCGCGTAGTGCACGTCGGTGGCAGTGAGGCGACGAGGGTAGGCAACCACGAGGCCGTGTCGATGCTTCGCCGCGAAGCTCTGTAGACTCTGGCCTTCATGTAGGCGGATCACTGGCCGGGTCATACGACCCGCGAATTCGAACTGGCCGTCATAGCTATCGAGGTTGCCGATGGCTCGCCCCTGTGTTTCCGCGTGGGCCAGCAAGCTTGTCGCAGGATGCATGTCGAATGCCGGGTAGATCGCCATCGTGACCATCACGTAGACCGTCGCGCTTCCGATCAGGCAGGCGCTGGCCAGCCGGCGTAATTCACCGCGCCCCGGCAACAGCATGAATCCGCCGAGCAACACGTACAGCACGCCATAGGGTGCGCTGATGCCAGCGAGGTCGTGCAACCAATGGTTTTGCAGTTTGCTGCTGTCCGCGGCTAGCGGTAACGCGAACAACAGCGAAGCCATGGCAAAGGCGCCCAGCGCGGGAGGCCATGCGGAGAGCCACTGGCTGTGCGCGGCTCTTCCGCCACGCGCGCGCAGCAACGTGATTGCAGTTGCCATCACGATCGCCGCCCCAGGCAGTTCTGGTACAAGGTAGTAACACTGCTTACCGCTAAACGCGCTGAAGATCAGAAACGCAGGCACCAGCCATGCGAATGTCATGCGTAGCCCGGGCGGCAAGGGCCGCGGCAGTAACAGGACGCCCGCCCACATGCGAGGCCAAGCCACGAACGGGAACAGCAACACTACCGCCCACGGCAGGTACCACCAGAACGGACGGTTGTGGATGAAGGCGTCCACCACACGACCGCTAGTTTGTTTAAACAGCAGGTTGTGCGCGTAAGCGGCGCTGCTCATCTGCACTGCCGGGATCACCCACGCGGCGAGTAGGATGCAACCGCTGATGATTGCGGCGAGGCCGAATCCGTACCAGCGCATGCGATGCGCGCGCGCCCATGAGCACCACCATGGGCCGAGAAGCCATACCGGCGCAGTATGCACCAGCATCACCGGGCCTTTGGTGAGGAGTCCAAGTCCGGTGCATACCGCCATGCCTATCCAGCGCGGTGACGGGTGGCGCTGGCTAGGGACGAGACATAGCATTGTCGCCAGCACCCACACGGCCAGCAGCCCGTCGTACATGATCTGCAGGCCGAACAGAAATCCGAATGACAGCGAAAGCAGCACCCACGGCGCCGCGCGTGCCACCTTGGGATGTTCGGGAAATAATCGCAGCGCCAATGCCTGCGAGAGGATCAGTTGCGCGGCACCGATCAGTACCATCAGTAGTCGCGGCCATACGTCGTTTACGCCGAACACCACCCAGCCGGCGTGAATCAGCCAGAACAGCAGTGGTGCCTTCTGTGCGTACGGCGCGCCGTTGATGTGCGGGACCCAGAACTGGTGGTGCGCCCACATGTCCCAAGCTACCGCGAGCGTGCGGGTGGAGTGCACAGGCAGCGGTGGTTGCAAAAAAATTGCGAGCGACGCAACCGCGATATACAGCGGCAGCCACCACAACAAGTCTTGTAGGTGTTTGAAATGAGCAGAAGAAGCGTCGGTCACGGAAATTTTCGCAGGCGCATGGAGAAGTGGACCCACTTGTTTGAACAGTCAAACAAGTTGCGATAAGTGGGTGCTTGCTCGGATCAAGGTACCTCGGGCACGAGCGGCGGTTGGTCGTGGTAGATCAGTCGACGTCGGAACGGTATACCCTGCGAACGATATAAGGCGGCCGTGACTTCGATTCGATATAGGTTCGCCCCACGTACTCACCTACGATGCCCAGCCCCAGCAATTGTAGGCCGGAAAGAAAGGCCACCAACGATATCAGCGAGGCATAACCTGGCAGTTCGACGCCGTGCACCAGGGTTCGAATGACGATGAAGCTACCGTAGAGCATCGCGGCGACCGCCACGCTGCCGCCGACATAAGTCACCAGCCGCAGCGGCGCGGTCGAGAATGAAGTCACACCTTCAATGGCCAGACTCAGTAGGCGAAACGCATTGAATTTGGTCTGGCCCGCGGCACGGGTGGGGCGGATGTATTCCAATTCCTCGGTGCGGAATCCAGCCCAGGCGAACAGCCCTTTCATGAACCGTCGATTTTCCGGCAAGCTGTTTATGGTGTCGATCACCGCACGATCCATTAGGCGGAAGTCACCGACGTTTTCCGGAATTTGAACGTCTGAAATCATGTTGAAGGTGCGGTAGAAAAGCATGGCCGATACACGCTTTCCCCAAGTGTCCGAACTCCGATTCGAGCGTTTAGCCACCACCACCTCGGCACCGTTTTCCCAGAGCTCAATCATTTCCAGAAGCAATTCCGGTGGATCCTGCAGGTCGGCGTCCAGCGGAATCACTGCATCGCCTGAGGCAGCCCGTAAGCCGGCGCTGAGTGCCGGCTCCTTGCCGAAATGGCGGGACAGGTCCACCACGACCATGCGAAAGGAGGTGGGTTGGTAGCGGGTTGCTTCGCGCAAGGTATCGTCTTCGCTGCCGTCGTTTACCACGACGAGCTCCCACTGATAAGGCGTTCCGGTGAACGTTCGCTCCAGCCGTTCAAGAGTGAGTTTGAGTGCCTCCATCTCGTTGTACGCTGGCATCACCACGGAAATCAGACGAGCGTGCCCGGCCGCATCCGTAGTTTTCATCGTGTAATTCCCGGGCGGCCATGCCGAGATTTCCTTCGTGCTGCGTCTCTCATGGCGAAGGTCGCGCAGGCAAAGGTGGGCGCATGATCACCAACCCGCTGGGCGCTCGGCCCACGATGATCATCGGCAGTTGGGCGGACTCAAGTTCCGGCAGCAGATGCGGATCGATAACAGCCATCGCGCTGCGTGTCATGCGCCACCGGTTTTCGAACGTGTGAAGGTCGGTGATCACCCCATTGGGGCGAGATGAGATGCCGGGCCGGATGTCGTCCGGCTGCTCATCCACCACGGTAATCAAGCGCTGCAGATAGAAGGAAAGGCCACGCTGGTAAGCGCGTACCGTGAACACTTCGGTGTCCTTGCGCAGGTGCGGTCGCATGAGTTCAGCCACGGGTTCGGCGGAGAGATTTTTGGCCAGTGGCGCATTGCCGGCGAACAGCATTTGCCAAACCACAAGCGTGCAAGCGCCGAGCAAGCTTATCGCCGCCACCGGCGGCCATCGTCGTTTGAGCATGAGCGCGCACAATGCGGCAACCACGGCGAGCAATCCGAGCCCAGTCGCTAACCACAGCAAGGCAGGGTGCAGATGAGTGTGCTGAGACAGGTGGCGAGTACTGGGCCGCACCGTCAGTGCCGCCAGCATGGCGGCAAGCGCCAAGGCACTGATCCACAGTAAGCGCCGCGCCAGGGTGCCACTGCTGAGTGCCGAGATTCTGTGTGCGATGAGCAGCGCCAAAGCAGGGAAGATTGGCAAAATGTAGAGCGGCAACTTGGAATGGGATACCGAGAAAAACACCAAGATGACCGCGACCCAGCACAACAGGAAACGCTCAGCGGCTTTTCTGGAACCGAGTTCACGCCAACCGGCTCGACTGAACGGCAGGAACGCCACCCAAGGAAACAGCCCCGCGAGTGTGATCGCCAGGAAAAACCACCAAGGCTGATAGCGGTCGTATTTATTAACCAGGAAGCGGGTGAATTCTTGCTTGATAAAAAAATAATTGAAAAATTCGGTATGCCGCAGACTGATGGCGATGAACCATGGCGCCGCGATCACAACCAGCAGCGCCAGGCCCCAGCCCATCGTCATGTGCCGCAAACTGCTCCAGTCTCTCTCCCAGAGCATGAAGACCATCAGGGTCAAAGCCGGAAAAACCAGCCCGATTAGACCTTTCGACAGTACCGCCAAGGCGAGGCTGGCCCAGCCGGCCAAGTTCAGCCAGACACGCCGGGATACGGCTTGCGGGTCGAAATTGGCCACCAGGAACATGCAGATCGCGATACTCATGAAGGCCGCCACACTCATGTCCATGGAGTTAATGTGGCCACCCGCAAAAAACAGCAGCGTGCTGCCGAGCACGATGGCCGCCATCCATCCAGTGGCAACGCCAAACAGCCGTTTGCCGGCCCAGCCCGTGACTGCGATGGTCGTCATCGCGGTGAGTGCAACCCACAAGCGGGCGGTCCATGCGTGCACGCCAAACAGGTTGTAGAAGATGCTGGTGGCCCAGTATTGCAACGCGGGTTTGTCGAAGAAGTTGAAGCCGTCGAGCTTGGGGGTCAGCCAATTGCCGCTGACGAACATCTCGCGCGCGACCTCGGCATAGCGTGCCTCATCGGGCTCGGTCAATGCCCGCATGTCAAGTCCGAAGAACCAGAGGACCAGCCATCCAAGGGCGAAGGCGCCGGCCATCCATCTAGTCAGGTGTTGCTGCGCAGGGGGCGGCGACGCCGCGGTGTCGCGAACTGCCTTGTGTGGATCCGAAGGGGGGGTCATGGGCATATCGGACTACGAAGCGCCGTAACACGGTGGGGACCGCCGGCCTTTGAGAGACGTGAATCTGGCTTCATCACAGGAAGCTACCCCGCATTCCTTTGCATTTGCTTATCGAGTTTTACCTCACCTCACAGACGCTTGGCTGCCGCCCGACTCTGCCTGTCAGCATTCTTGCCTGGTCTGCGTCAGCGGCGTTGGCCAGTTGTCATGGTGACGGCGGACGGATGACGGGCGTTATGCAGCTACGAAGGTTGGCCGGGGGTCATTCGGCCATTGCTCCTCGCAGAATCACGACGGGATGAAGGAGCGCGTGACCTCATCGCCGGGAAATACATGCGAGCAATTCGTCACATGCGGGTTTCGCACGGCGAGTGTTGATCCGTCTGTCCAGTAGCGCAGTGACCCGCGAAGCCCGCGCTCTATTTATCTGGGACAGCAGCCAGCACGCGGCAAATCGCCTCGAAATCATCATCGCCCAGCCACGGGCTGTTGCTGATGCTCAGGCTGCGGGCGGCGAAGTCGCGGGCGTTTGGCACGTCGCAGGCGGGTACGATGCCGTTGAGATAGCCGTAGTCGGGTAGCGCGTGGATGAACAGGCGGCTGACGCCGAGGCCGGCTTGCCACAGTTGCTCCAGCGCTTCGTCACGGCGACGTTGATCGGGGAGCAATAGCAGGAAGAACGGCCAGCTGCCATGGGCGTTGCCGCTGTCATCGAGCACGCGGATGCCGGGAATCTCGCGTAGTCGTGGCAGGCGGCGTTGCGCCTGGGCAGCGCAGTGTTCGAGGAAGGCGGGCAGGCGTGCGGCGGCATGTGCGCCGACGGCCTGGCGCCAGCGGCCCACGGGGTGCAGCGGCAGCGGCAGTTCGAAATCGTCGCCGACGGCGGCGACCGGATCGCCACGTCGCAGCGCGCGGCGTAGTGGATTGCCGTAGGCCAGGCGCAGACCGTGTGGGCGGTACAGTGCGGCGTAGCCCAGCAGCTCGATGCAGCGGCGCAGTTCCCAGCGTGCACTGGGCAGCGCGATGCGCGCGGCGGTGCGTTGCAGTTGTTCGCGCAGTGCGGGGTCGCGCGCTGCCAGCAGGCCGCCTTCGTAGATCGACAAGCCCTTGCCCGCGGCGAGGCTGAAAAATCCGATGTCGCCGGCCAGGCCCACGCTGGTGTCGCCGTGCCGTGCGCCGACGGCTTGCGCGGCATCTTCGATGACATAGGCGCCGACGTTGTTGGCGACGGCCAGCGCGTCGTCCACGTCGGCGACGCGGCCGCCCAGGTGAGTGGGCACGATGGCCAGCGTGCGTTCATCGCAGGCGGCACGCAGGGCTTGCGGGTCCATGTCGAAATGATCGGGACGCAGGTCGCATGGCACCAGTTCCAGCCCGGCGCTGTGCACGGCCAGCGCCACCAGCGGGCAGGTGAACGCCGGGACCACCACGCGTCGCCGGCGCGGCTGCTGTTCGTGCAGGGCGACCAGCGAAATCAGCAGGGCCGCGGTGCCGGAGCAGGTCAGTTGCAGCGGCGGTGTGTGCAACAGCCGCGCAAGATCGCTCGCCAGTGACGGCCGGCCCGGCCGCAGGTCGGCCAGGGTCAGCGGCAGGCCGGCGGTCGGGGGCAATTCGTGTCGGCGGCGAGAAAGCATGGGCGCAGGATGGGCCTAGCTATCGGCCCGTGTCGAATCGTCCGTGAGTTCGGCGACATGCTCGTGGCTCTCGGCAAAACCGAGGCAGACGATGCCGGCGATGATCGCCACGGCGCCCAGCACGTGCGCCAGCGTCAGCGGTTCATTGAACAGCCACACCGACAGCAGCATCACCGACACCAGCTCCAGGTGCGAGGCGGCGAAGGCCGGTCCGATCGGCGCGTGCTTGAGCAGGGTCATCCAGGTGAAGAACGCGCCGACGTAACCGATCACCGCGCCGTAGATCCACGGCTTGCCGAACAGGCGCAGCAGCCACGCGGCGTTGGCTTGCACCGGCAGCGCATGCATGCCGGCGTACTTGAAGCTGATCGCGCCGATCGAGTCGAAGCCCATCAGCAGCAGGAAGCCGATCAGGTAGAACCAGCCGCGCTTCATCCGCCCACCCCCACGATCACCACGCCCAGGGTCACCAGCAGGATGCCGGCCACGCGCAGGGAGGTGAGCTTTTCGCCGAACAGCACGCGACCGGCCACCATCACCGCCACGATGTTGATCGAGCCGAGCAGGATCGCCTGCGACAGCGGCAGCAGCGACAGGAAGGCGATCCACGCCAGGAATTCCAGCACGTAGCAGGCAATGCCGGTCCACAGCCATGGGCGACTGGCCATGTGCAGCCAGCGGGCGAAGCCGTCGCCTGCCGCGGGATCGCTGGCGGCGGCCTTGAACGCCAGCTGGCCGGTGGTGTCGAGGATCACGTTGACCAGCCACAGCCCGGCGACCAGGGCGGTGATGGAGCCTCCGGTCGGCATGCTCAGGCCGCGACGCGCTGGAGGGGGGCGCCTTCGGCCACGCGATCGAAGAACGCGGCCGAGCGATCGACCAGCAGGCGCCGCTGCTTGTCGATGGTGATCATGTGGTAGCTGTCGTCCAGCAACAGCAACTCGGTCGGGGCGCTGACCGAACGCTGCACCAGTTCCGCGTTGCGGGTGCTGGCCACGTCGTCTTCGCTGGCATGGGCGATCAGGCAGGGGGCCGTCACCTGCGGCAGCTGGCGGCGCACTTCGGCGGCCAGGCCGTACATTTCCGCCAGCGAATGCCACGGGTTGCCCGGCAGGCCGGCGGCGGCGCTGTCGCCACCGAGCATGGCGCTGCTGATCTGCGCACGCAGGCGTTCGTCGCGGATGCCGTAAGGCGGTTGTTCCATGAAGCTGCGGTTGCGGCCGATGCCCAGCCGTTTCAGCAGCGGCAACAGGAACGACAGCCGCGCGATGCGCGGGATGCTCCAGCCGTCGTAGCGGAAGGTGGCACCGTACACGCCCACGCCGGCGATCTGCGCGGGGCGGTCGGCGGCCAGCTTCAGTGCCAGCAGCGCGCCCATCGACAGCCCGCCCACGAACAGGTGGTCGACCTTCTCGCGCAAGGCGTCCGCGGCTTTTTCCACGCTGGCGTACCAGTCGTGCCAGTTGGTGGCGAGCAGGTCGTCGACATCGCCACAGTGACCGGCCAGTTGCATGCCGTGCACGGTGTAGCCGGCGCGGTTCAGGCCCTTGCCGAGCAAGCGCATTTCCATCGGCGTGCCGGTGAGGCCGTGGATCAGCAGGATGCCGCTGCGGCCACCCTCGAAGAAAAAGTCGGTTTGCTGGATCACGCGCGATACCTGAGAAGAGCGCGAACGGCCGCCGTCACGGCGTGGTTCGGGAGGCTGGCAGTGTCGCAGCCTGCGGTTTCCCCGAGCTTTCGACGGCCTGACTGCCAGCCGAACCGGGCAGGAAATGCACGACCACGCGCTGGCCGATGCGCAGCTGCTCGGGATGCTCGAAGGCCAGCACGCATTCCACGGTACGCGTGTTGGCGCGGATCTGCGGATCGCTTTCCAGCGGATCGGGACCATAGACCTGGCCCACGCGCAGTACGCGCGCCTCCCAGTGCCCGTTGCCGCTGCCGTCATCGTCGGCCACCTCGGCGCGCATGCCGGCGTGCACCACGCCGACGAAGCTCTCGTTGAGCTCGGCGCGCACGATGCGCGGCTTGTTTGGCAGCAAGGTGAACAGCGGGCCGGCCTCGGGGCTCACGCTGGCGCCCGGCTGCGCGATCACGCGGATCACCTGGGCGTCGAGCGGGGCGCGCAGGCTGTCCTGCTGCAGTGCGTAGTTCGCTTCGGCCAGTTTCTGGTGGGCCATGGCCACGGCGGCCTGCGCCGCGGTGGCTTGCGCGCCGAGCTGGCTGCTGGCCTCGCGGGCGTCGTCGGCGCTCTGGCCGTCGCCGGCACCGGCCGCGGCGGCCGCGACCAGACGCTGTGCGCGCAGCTTGGCCGAGGCCTGCTTGATCGTGAGCAGTTCGAGTTGGGCCTGCGCCTGCTTCAATTGCGCCTTCGCCGCGTCCACGCCCAATTGCGCCGCGCGACTGTCGAGGCTGGCGAGCAGTTGTCCGCGTTTCACCTGTTCGCCTTCGTGCACGGCGACGCTGGCGAGGGTGCCGGCGCGCGCCATTGACAGCTTCAGCAGGCCGCCTTCGATGTCGATGCGGCCACGTGCCACGGCGACATAATTCGCCTGCGTGGTGGTGGCGGGTGGCGGCGCGTCGGCCTGCTTCGAACAGGCGCCCAGCAACGTGGTGACCAGCAAGAGGCCGCCGATGCCGAACAGGGCTGGACGGTGCCGGGTCCAGGTCGGAGCAGGTGCAATCGACTTCATGATGAGATCTCGGGTGAAGCCACGTGGGTGGCGTCGCGGCGGCGGTCGCTGAGAATGCGGCCGTCTTCCATGGCCAGCACGCGATCGGCGTGCGCGACCAGGCGCGGGTCATGGCTGACGCACAGCACGGTGGCGCCGTGGGTGCGGGCGATGGTGTGCAGGATGCCGATGATGGTCTGGCCGTTGGCGGCGTCCAGTGCGCTGGTCGGTTCGTCGGCGAACAGCAGCTCGGGTTCCTTGGCCAGCGCGCGGGCAATCGCCACGCGTTGTTTTTCGCCGCCGGACAGTTCGGCCGGGCGCAGGTGCATGCGTGGCCCCAGGCCCACTTCTTCCAGTGATGCCGCGGCGCGGCGGCGGGTCTCGGTGCGGTCGAGGCCGAGGTAGCCCAGCGGCAGTTCCACCTGTTCCAGTGCGTTCAGCGCCGGGAACAGGTTAAAACCCTGGAACACGAAGCCGGTGTGCTGCAGGCGGAACTGTTCGGTCTGGCGCCGGCTGAGTCCGCCCAGCGCCATGCCCAGCGCGTGTACGCTGCCGCTGTCGGGTGGCTGCAATCCGCTGAGGATCGACAGCAAGGTGCTCTTGCCGCAACCGGAAGGTCCCGAAATCAGGGTGAGCTCGCCGGCATGCACTTCCAGCGAGAGATCCTGCAGCACCGGGCTGCGCAGCCTGCCGGACACGAACGCCTTGCTCACGCCGCGAGCCTGCAGCGTGATGTTCGGCGATGGAGCGACGACGTCGGGCATGCTCATCGCAGCAGGCTCGCCGGATCGGCGCGGCGCAGGCTGCGCATGGCGGCGAGGCCCGAGACGATGGCCAAGCCCATGCCCAGCAGCAGGCAGACCACCGCAGTGATCGGGTCCAGGGTTACCGGCACGTCATGGCTGCGCGCCAGCAGCAGCAGCAGGACGCCGAGCACGATGCTGCCGAGCAGGCCGATCGCGCCGACCCAGAACGCCTGCTCCATCACCACCTTGCGCAGCGATCCCACGCCCACGCCCAGCGCATTGAGCGTGGCGTACTCGCGGATCGAGCCGATCACGGCGGCCATCAGGGTCTGGCTGGTGATCACCGCGCCGACCAGGAACACGATGCCGGCCAGAAACAGCACGCCGGCGCCGGCGCCGGTGTCGAGGATCCAGTACATCTGCGAGCGGCGCGCGAAATCATCCGCGGTCCATACCGTGTAGGGGCCGAACGTGGATGCGCCGCGCAAGCGTTCCGCCACGCTTGCGGCCATGGCCGGGTCGCGCAGCTTGGCCACGTAGAAGGTCATCCGGTCGGTGTCTTCGGGGTCGCCATCGAGCATGCGCGCGGTATCCAGCGAGGTCATCACGTTGACCCCGCCCAGCGCCCGCAGGCCATGGCTGATGCCGACCACGTGCACGCGCTGGCCGTTGATGACCCCGGTGCCGCCGAGCTTGACGCCGAGGCTGGAAAGATCGGCCTGGTCGACGATCACCGCGCCCGGCTCCTTCAAGCGTGCGCGCAGCTCCGGCGACAGCGCTTGCGAGAACATCAGTCCGTCCGGGTTCGGATCGATGCCGCAGATGAACACGGGGACGCCGCCAGTTCCCTGGGTGCCGCGCCAGTTGCCGTCGACCCAGTCGAACGGCTCGACGCGGCTCACGGCCGGATCCATGCGCAGGTGCATCGCCACATCGCGGTTGATCGGCTGGCCCAGGCTCACGCTTTGCGTGCCGGGGTAACCGGCCCAGATGTCGGCCGAGGATTTGGTGATGTAGACGCTGGCGCTGCCGAAGATGCCCAGTACCAGCGCCGCCTGCAGCAGTTGCAGCAGGCCGGCGAAACCCACCGCGAGGATGGCCGGCAGGAAGCGCCGCCATTCGTGGATCAGCGTCTTGCGTGCAAGCGCGACCATCAGGGCGTTCCCTGCACCGATGGCATGGCCGGTTGGGGTGCGGCCGCGTCGTGATCGGCAGCGGCGCCAGTCGGCTGGTCGGCCTTCGGCAACGGTGCGCCGCCAAGCGCCTTGTACAGGGCCACGTAGGCCAGGTCGCGGGCAGTGCGGGCGGAGACCAGTTCCGCCTGGGCCTGGCGTTGCTCGATCAGGCTGTCCTGCACTTGCAGCGTGCTGCCCAGGCCCAGTTGCTTGCGCTTGCGCACCGCGGCCGTGCGCGAATCGAGCGCCTGCACGGCACGGTGGGTGGCCGCTTCGCGCAGATGCAGCTGGTGCAGGTCGCCGAGATCGGTTTCCACTTCGGCCACGCCCTGCAGTACGGCTTGTCGATACGCCAGTACGGCGGCACGCAGTTCATGGTCCTTGGCATGCGCCCGGGCGACCCGCTGGCCCCAGTCGAACAGCGGCACGTTGATGACCGGGCCCAGCGAGAAGATGCCTTCGCCGGTGCGCGCACGGTGATTGCGTGCGATGTTGATCGACCATTGCAGCGAAGTGCCGATGCCCAGGTGCGGATAGATGTCGGCGTGGCTGATGCCGGCCTCGCCCGCGGCGCGCAGCACGTCGGCTTCGGCGCGGGCGATCTGCGGCTGGGTACGCAGCAGGTCGGCCGGCACGCTGGTCAGCTGCCAGTGGCCCAATTCGGGCTGGACGCCGCCCGGCTGCAGCCATTGCGGATCGGGCTCGTTCTGGCCGAGCAGCACGGCCAGCTGCTGCGCGTTGGCGTTGATGGCCTGTTGCGGTCCGGTCAAGGCGGCCTCGGCGCGCGCGACGTCGGCAGTGGCCGCGGCCACATCGTCGGGCGACACGAGTTTCAGCTGTTCGCGTACCTTCAGCAGGCGCAATTTCTCGCGGCGGGCCTGGCAGGCGTCATCCAGCAGTTGCGCCTGCCGCTGGGCCGAGCGCAACTCGATCCAGCGCCGCGCCACCTCGGCCACCAGCGAGACGCGCGCGCCGTGCAGGTCGGCGTCGGCCGCGTCGAGGTTGCCCTTGGCGATCCGTCCACTGTTCTGCCAGACGCCGAACAACGGCAGCTCCCACAGCGCGTCGAAGCCGACAATGAAATACGAGGCCGTGGTGTCGGGATTGATGACGTCGTTGGTGTCTGCGTTCAGCTTGGGCAGATAGTCATCGTGTGAATGCCGGTTCAGCAGGCGTGCGGCGCGCACGCGTTCGGCGGCCTGCGCCAGATCCAGGTTGCCTTGCAGCGCACGATCGACCAGCGCGTTCAGCTGCGGGTCGTGGAAGGCGTGCCACCAGTCGTGCAGGTCGGCGGCCGGGGCCGCCACCGATGAGGCCTGGGCGTTGCGCCATGCGCTGGGTACCGGCGGCTTCAGGTCCGGCAATGCCGCGGCGCTACAGCCGACCAGGGCCACCGCAAGCAAGGCGGGCAACAGGCGCAGCGAGGTTGCCATCCGCCGGTAGGGGCACAGGATCAGCGAAAAGCGCGGGGCAGGTGCGGGCAAGGCGGGGTTTCTCGGCACGCGGGAGCCATAAGCATAACCTGTGAAGGCTTACGATTCGCTTCTCGCGAGACATTGCGGAAAGGGAGCCGAAAGGCATGCATCGCTATGGTGGCGCCCTCTGATACCGGAGCGGTCCTACGTGAGCGGTTGGAACATCCTTTGCGATTTTGACGGCACCATCTCGGTCGAGGACGTGATCGACTCGTTGCTGGACCGTTTCGGCCGTCCCGGCTGGGAAGCGCTGGAGCGCGACTGGCGCGCCGGCCGCATCGGCTCGCGCGAGTGCATGAGCGGCCAGGTCGAACTGCTGCAAATGACCCGCGCCGAGCTGGACGAGCACCTGCGCACGCTGTGGATCGACCACGCCTTCCCGGGTTTCGTGGCCAAGGCGCGCGAGCTGAACGTGCCGATCCGCATCGTCAGCGACGGTCTCGACCATGCGATCCACCAGATCCTCGGCCGTTACGGCCTGGATGACCTGCCGCTGGCCGCGAACCATCTTGCTCCCGCAACGCCGCCGAAGCAGTGGCAGCTGACCTCGCCGTTCCAGGCCGAAGGTTGCCGCAGCGGCACCTGCAAGTGCGCCTGCGTGACGCAGGCCCGCAGCACCGGCGCCAGGACCTTGCTGATCGGCGACGGCGCCTCGGATTTCTGCGCGGCCGATCACGTCGACTTCGTGTTCGCCAAGCATCGCCTGATCGAACACTGCCGCGCCGCCGGCATTCCCTACATGCCGATCACCGGCTTCGAGGACGCGCTGGAATTCCTGCCGCGCCTGGTCGACGGTACGCTGGCGCACCACGCGCGCTATCACGAGGCAGCGGCGGCCTGAGCGGTCGCTGCACCTCCCGTAACACTCTCCACCACCGTTCCCCCGGACCCAGACCATGAACATCGACAAGAACGCCGTCGGTTTCATCGACGACGCGCAACTGCTCGCCGACGAGGCCAAGTACAGCTCCTTCGGCGACACCGTGCATTACGTGGACCCGCCGAAGATCTTTCGCCACGGCGAAGGCAGCTACATGTTCGACACCGCGGGCACGCCTTTCCTTGACCTGCAGATGTGGTATTCGGCGGTCAATTTCGGCTACGGCAACAAGCGTCTGAATGATGCGCTGAAGAAGCAGATCGACGTGCTGCCGCAGGTGGCCAGCCAGTACCTGCACCAGACCCGCATCGAGCTGGCCAAGACCATCGCGCTGGACGCGAAGAAGAAGTTCGGCCTGGACGGTCGCGTGCATTTCAACGTGGGCGGCGCGCAGGCGATCGAGGATTCGCTGAAGATCGTGCGCAACGCCAGCAACGGCAAGAGCCTGATGTTCGCCTTCGAGGGCGGCTACCACGGCCGCACGCTGGGCGCTTCGTCGATCACGTCGAGCTACCGCTACCGCCGCCGCTTCGGCCACTTCGGCGAGCGCGCAATGTTCCTGCCGTTCCCGTATCCGTTCCGTCGTCCGAAGGGCATGAGCGCTGAGGAATACTCCGACAGCTGCGTGAACCAGTTCGCGCGCTTGTTCGAGACCGAATACAACGGCGTGTGGGACCCGAAGACCAACCAGTGCGAATACGCCGCGTTCTACGTCGAGCCGATCCAGGGCACCGGCGGCTACGTGATTCCGCCGCCGGGCTTCTTCCAGGGCCTGAAGAAGGTGCTGGACCAGTACGGCATCCTGATGGTGTCCGACGAAATCCAGATGGGCTTCTGGCGCACCGGCAAGCTGTGGTCGATCGAGAACTTCGGCGTGACGCCGGACATCGTGGTGTTCGGCAAGGCACTGACCAACGGCCTGAACCCGCTGTCCGGCCTGTGGGCGCGCGAAGAGCTGATCAATCCGACCGTGTTCCCGCCGGGCTCGACCCACAGCACGTTCAACTCCAACCCGCTGGGTACCTCGCTGGGTCTGGAAGTGATCAAGATGGGTTACGAACTGGACTACGAGACCACCGTGCCGAAGAAAGGCGCGCATTTCCTCGAAGGCCTGCGCGACTTGCAGAAGCGACACAAGGAAATCGGCGACGTCGATGGCCTGGGCCTCGCGCTGCGCGCCGAGATCTGCACCGACGACGGCTTCACGCCGAACAAGGCACTGCTGGACACGATGGTCGACATCGGCCTGGCCGGCGACCTGGAGCACAACGGCAAGAAGATCGGCCTCGTGCTCGACGTGGGTGGCTGGTACAAGAACGTGATCACGCTGGCGCCCTCGCTGGACATCACCCACGAGGAGATCGACCTGGCCATCGCGCTGCTCGATCAGCTCCTCACCAAGGCCAAGAAGCAGTCCGCCTGATCATGGCGTCCGGGCGCCCGTGCGCCCGGACGCTTTCACTTTAAGTGTTCGAATTTCCCATGCAGGGGAAGCTGGCACGTACGGCGATGCCGGGGGCTTGTCATGAGCTCCGGGCGTCGCCGTTTTTTTATGTGGCGGGAAAGCGCACTTCCACCCGGAATCCGCCGGCGTCGCCGGAGCGGTAGCGCACGTTGCCATGGTGGCGCTCGGCGATGCGCTGCACGATGGCCAGCCCCAGGCCGCTGCCTTCGGCCCGGCATCCGGGAACCCGGAAAAAGCGTTCGCCCAGCCGAGCCAGCCATTCGTCCGGCACGCCGGGACCGTTGTCTTCCACGCCCAGGCAGATGTTCGCGTCCTCGCGCGCCAGCGTGATGGTCATGCTGGCGCCGCGTCCCGCGTAGCGCAGGCCGTTGTCGATCAGGTTGTCCAGCAATTCCTGCAAGGTATGGCTGTCCGCCTCGATCCACTGCGGTTCCGCGGGACCGTCGTAGCCAAGGTCGATGCCGGCCGCCAGCGCCTCGTGCACGCGTCGGCGGACCAGGTCGGGAATCAGTTCCGCCAGGTCCAGCCGGGTGGCGGCGGCGGCATCCGGTTCGGTCGATTGCGCGCGGGTCAGCGCCAGCAGCTGGCTGGAAGTGCGATTGGCGCGTTCGATGAGTTGCCGGATGTGCTGCAGCGAGTCGCTCACGGTGGCCGGATCGGGATGGGCCTGGGCCCGCTCGGCGTGGACGCGCAAGCCGGCCAGTGGGGTGCGCAGTTGATGCGCGGCATCGGCGATGAAGCGCTCCTGCAGCGCCAGCATGTTGCGCAGGCGCGCGAACAATTCGTCGATGGTGCGGGTCAGCGGCAGGATTTCCACCGGCACGCCGGTTTCACCGATGGGCGACAAGTCGTGTTCGCGCAGGGCCAGGCGGGCAGACAGCGGATCGAGCTGGCGCAGGCCGGTGCGCACGCCAAACCAGACCAGCAGGAACACCGCGAGGATCAGCACCGCCTGCGCCGGAATGCTCAGCAGCAGGATCTGCCGGGCCACCAGGTGGCGATCGCGCAGCGTCTCGGCCACGGTGACGGTGAGGATGTCGCCGGGATCGCGCGTGTTGGGCATCGTGACGCTGGCGGCGCGCAACGAACGATGGCCGAGGTGCACATCGTAGAGCCGGGGCACATCGCTGAGCCGGCCCAGGCCGGCAGGCGGTTGCAGGGTATTGTTGCCGGCGAGCAGGCCGTGCCGGGCGCTGCGTACGCTGAAATAGCTGTAATAGTTGTGGCCGCCCGGATCGTATTCGAGCAGGAAGCGGGCCTGCGGCGAGATGCGACCGTCCGGGTCCTGGGTGGCGAGCATCTGCTGCAGCGTGAGAGCGTCGCTGGTGAGGCTGTCGTCGTGGACCCGGTTGGAATAGATCAGCGCGCCGGCATAGGTGATCAGGCTGTTGAACACCAGCAGCAGCATCAACGGCACCAGCAGGATGATCAGCAGGCGTTGGCGCAGGCTGTGCCGGCTTTCGGGCAGCAACAGTCGATACAGCCACGGTTGCAGCTGCAGCATGCGCCGACGGGTCATGCGCCTTCGACCTCCTCAAGCAGGTAGCCCAGACCGCGGATGGTGCGCACCTGGGTGCCGGAGTCGGCCAGTTTCCGGCGCAGTCGATAAAGGGCGATGTCCAGTCCGTTGTCGGTGAGCTCCTCATCCCAGCTGCACAGGGCTTCGGTCAGCTGCGCGCGGCTGGTCACGCGATCGGGGCGTGCGGCCAGCGCCTCAAGCAGGCCGAACTCGCGCGCGGTGAGTTCCAGCGGCGTGTCGCCGACCCAGGCGCGATGTCCCGGCAAGTCCATGCGCAATCGGCCCAGGGTCAGTTCTGGCGCGCCTTGCGCAGCATAGCGACGCAGCAGGGCACGCACGCGGGCCTCGAATTCGGCCAGCGCGAAGGGTTTCACCAGATAGTCGTCGGCGCCCAGGTCGAGCACGCGCACGCGCTCGCGCAGGCCTTCGCGGGCAGTGATCACGAGGATGGGCAGGGTGCTTCCGCGCTTGCGTACGCGCTCCAGCACCTCGCTGCCGTCGAGCGTGGGCAGGCCGAGGTCGAGGATCAGCAGGTCGTAAGGCGTTCCCCGCAACGCCTCGTCGGCACTTTTCCCGTCGGCGACATGGTCGACGGCATGCCCGCTCTGGCGCAGCGTGGCACTGATGCCAGCGGCGATGGCGGGGTCATCCTCGGCAATCAGAAGGCGCATGGATGGACAACTTTCTTGGTGGGCCCACCAGGACTCGAACCTGGAACCAAAGGATTCGCGTATTCCGAAGGTTTCCCTCCGGCGCGGACTATCTCTTCGCCCTCCGTTCGCGTGAACGGGTGGGGCGCGGGACGCTCTAGCCTGTGATCAAGGACACTGAAGTCCCCAGGTAGTCTCTGCACCTTCCGTCGGTGTACCGACGGCTTGGCTCAGGGTTGCCACCGGCCGTGCCGCTGAGGTTTCCCTGAATTCATCCCGATCCCGTTCGCGGATTACGCCGCGGCGGCACCTTTTCGATGAGTCCTCTGCTCTAACCATTGAGCTATAGGCCCTTGCTGCACATGGTAGCAATCCACAGCGGTAAAGCGATGCTCTGAGCGGTTGTTGGGATTATGATCATATGATGAAATCTGAATCGTTTTGCGTGGTATGTAGTGCCGCCTTGGAAGGCAGGCAGCGCAGGTTTTGTTCTCGAGCCTGCAAGAACCAGGATACGAATCGTCGGCACCAGAGTTATCTCAGTCAGCAGACGCGGGGTTTGTTGCGCAAGCGGGAACTGGTGGCTCTGGCAGGGGGGCATTGCGCACATTGTGGTTATGACGCAAATCTTGCGGCACTGACATGGCATCACCGCGAGCCGTCGCGTAAATCCTTCAATCTCGATTTGCGCGCCTTGTCGAACCGGAAGATCGTCGAGATCCGGGCCGAGGCAGCCAAGTGCATCTTGCTTTGCGCCAACTGCCATGCTGAAGAGCACCACCCGGAAATGGCAGTGGCGTTTGCGAGCACTGGAAAAGACAACGGCCGCAAACGCGGCCGTTGAGGTGTGCCAATGACGTGTGCGATCAATCCACGTCGAGGAACGAGCGCAGCTGTTCCGAGCGGCTCGGATGACGCAGCTTGCGCAGCGCCTTGGCTTCGATCTGGCGGATGCGCTCGCGGGTGACGTCGAACTGCTTGCCGACTTCTTCCAGGGTGTGGTCGGTGTTCATGTCGATGCCGAAGCGCATGCGCAGCACCTTGGCTTCGCGCGGGGTCAGGCCGCCGAGCACGTCGCGCACGGTTTCCATCAGGCCGGTTTCGGTGGCCGACTCGACCGGCGAGCTGGCGTTGCCGTCTTCGATGAAGTCACCCAGGTGGGAATCCTCGTCGTCGCCGATCGGGGTTTCCATCGAGATCGGTTCCTTGGCGATCTTCAACACCTTGCGGATCTTGTCCTCGGGCATCTCCATTTCCTTGGCCAGTTCTTCCGGCGTGGCCTCGCGGCCGAACTGCTGGAGCATCTGGCGGGAAATGCGGTTCAACTTGTTGATCGTCTCGATCATGTGCACCGGGATGCGGATGGTGCGCGCCTGGTCGGCGATCGAGCGGGTGATCGCCTGGCGGATCCACCAGGTGGCGTAGGTCGAGAACTTGTAGCCGCGGCGGTATTCGAACTTGTCGACCGCCTTCATCAGGCCGATGTTGCCTTCCTGGATCAGGTCGAGGAACTGCAGGCCGCGGTTGGTGTACTTCTTGGCGATGGAGATCACCAGGCGCAGGTTGGCCTCGACCATTTCCTTCTTGGCGCGACGGGCCTTGGCTTCGCCCACGCTCATGGCGCGGTTGATATCCTTGATGTCGACCAGCGGCAGGAACAGCTTGCGCTCGATCGCGGCCAGCTTTTCCTGCTCGGCGTCGATCGCCTCGCGGTGGTTCTTGACGTTCGGCGACCACTTCTGGCGCTTGCGGCCGAGCTCGGCTGCCCACTCGAGGTTGCCCTCGTTGCTGGGGAAGGTCTTGATGAACTCGCCCTTGGGCATCTTCACCTGCTTGATGAAGATGTCCATCAGCACGCGCTCGTGGTGGCGGATGTTGCCCACCACTTCGCGCAGCTTGCGCACGAAACCGTCGATCAGCGCGCTCGGCAGCTTGAGCTTGAGGAACTCCTCGGCCATCTGGTCGCGCAGCTTGACGATTTTCTTGTCGGTGATGTCGGCGGCCTTGGGGGCCGCCTTCTGGAACTTGGCGTAGTAGTCGCGCAGCAGTTCGAAGCGGCGCTTCACCTCTTCCGGATCGGGGCCGGTGGGGCCGGCTTCTTCCTCGTCGCCGGTGTCGTCGTCATCGCTGTCCTCGTCGCCGTCGGATTCCTCGTCGGTGCCGTTCTCGGCAGCCTCGGCGGCGGCGGCTTCCTTTTCCTTGCGGGCGAGGTCGGCGGCTTCTTCCAGATCGAGGAAGCCGGCCAGAATCTCGCTGAGGCGGCGCTTGCCGTCCAGGTGCTGGTCGTATTCCTCCAGCAGCAGCTCGATGGTCAGCGGGAAGCTGGCCAGCGCGGTCTGCACCTGGCCAAGGCCTTCCTCGATGCGCTTGGCGATGGCGATTTCGCCTTCGCGGGTCAGCAGCTCGACCGTACCCATCTCGCGCATGTACATGCGCACGGGGTCGGTGGTGCGGCCCACTTCGGCGTCCACGGCGGACAGCAGGGCGACGGCCTCTTCGGCGGCGGCCTCGTCGTCACCGCTGTTGCCGGGCGCGGCGCCATCGGAGATGGTGTCGTTGTCGGGGGCGGCGTCATGGACCTCGATGCCGACGCCCTTGAGCACCGCCATGATGTCTTCGATCTGCTCCGGATCGACGATGTCGTCGGGCAGGTGATCGTTGATCTCGGCGTAGGTCAGGTAGCCCTGTTCCAGGCCCTTGGAAATGAGCGCCTTGATTTCGGACTGTTGTTCGGGTGCTTTGTTGTTCATACCTACCGCCGCGGATGCAGGAACCGATCAGTATAGCGATGTGATGCTTTTTTGACCAGTTTTCAAGGTGAAAAATGTTTGAGTACGACACGCAAGAATCGCGCCAGATAGGCGTTTGCAGATGACTGTGGCGTTGCGCAGGGCATCGGGATTCAGCTGGCCTCCAGCCAGAAGGTGACCGGGCCGTCATTGACCAGATGCACCTGCATATGGGCACCGAAGCGGCCGATTTCCACCCCGGGATGCGCCGCGCGCGCCAGTTCCACCAGCCGTTCGAACCAGTGCCGGCCCTGTTCGGGCGGGGCGGCGGTGGTGAAGCTGGGGCGACGGCCGGAGCGGGTGTCGGCGGCCAGGGTGAACTGGCTGACCAGCAGCAGGCCGCCGCCGGTATCGGCGAGCGAGCGATTCATCTTGCCGGCCGCGTCGGCGAACACGCGATAGCCCAGCATGCGTTCGAGCAGTCGCCGGGCCTGCGCCTCGCCGTCGTCCGGCTGCACCGCCACCAGCGCCAGCAAGCCGGGGCCGATCGCGCCGACGGTTTCGTCGTCGACGTCGACATGGGCAGTGCTGACGCGCTGGATCAGGGCGATCATGAAGAGCCGCGGGCCAAGGACGCCCCAGCATAGCGATTGCCGCCGGCGAGGCAAGCCCGGGCCGGGGGCAAGGGCAACAGGCACGGTTCGGGCTTATGGATCGGGCCTCTGGATAGCGCGTGATTCCGTTCGCCCTGAGCGTAGCGCAGCGAAGTCGAAGGGGCCGCAGGTGATTGCCCTTCGACTCCGGCCCTACGGGCCTACGCTCAGGGTGAACGGAGAGGTGTCGGCTGAACTTTGTCGCCAAGGAAGGTCTGATTCATCGTTTTTTGTTCGTCATTCCTGCGGAGGCAGGAATCCAGCGCCTTTGCACTCAAGAGATTACAGTCGCTGGATCCCAGCTTGACCGGCCCTTCGGCCGTCGAGAGCCGCTGGGATAACGAGCAAAATCAGACTTTCCTTCAGGCGATTTCCATCGCCATGGCGTGCAGCCGCTACACTGCGCGGCGCATGCGATTCGATATCCATCTCCTGTACCTGTTGCTGCGCCTGCTTGGGCGTCTCCCTTTGCGTACGCTGCATGGCGTGGGCTCGTTTTTCGGCCGTCTGGCGCTTTGGCGGCATGGGACGATGGCCCACACGGCGGCGGTGAACCTGGCCATCGCGCGGCCCGAGCTGGATCGCGCCACCCGTGGGCGCCTGCGCCGCGAGGCGCTGGCCGAGGTCGGCAAGTCAGGCGCGGAGATCGTGAAGATCTGGGGCGGTGGCGCCGAGCGTGCACTGTCGCTGGTACGCGAGGTGCGCGGCGGTGAGTTGTTCGATGCCGCGCTGGCGGCCGGCAAGGGCGTGATCATCGCCGCGCCGCACCTGGGCTGCTGGGAACTGCTGAACTACTGGCTGTGCCGTCGCACGCCGATGGCGATCCTGTATCGGCCGCCCCACCTTGCCGCGCTGGAGCCACTGCTGCGCAAGGTGCGCGGAGCGCTGGCGCCGGAGCAGGTACGTGCGGAAGGCGCGGGTGTGCGCACCTTGTACAAGCGGCTGGCCGCGGGCGGCACGGTCGGCATCCTGCCCGACCAGAAGCCGCGTGCCGGCGAGGGTCAGCTGGCGCCGTTCTTCGGTCGCGATGCACTGACCATGGTGTTGCTGCCGCGACTGGCCGCGCGCACCGGGGCCGCCGTGCTGTTCGCCTTCGCCGAGCGGCTGCCACGCGGGGTGGGGTATCGCATCCATTTCCTGCCGGCGCCGGAGGGTTTGGCCGACACGGATACGGCGACCGCCTGCGGCGCGCTCAATCGCGGTGTCGAGGCGTGCGTGGAGCGGGCATTCACCCAATATCAATGGCATTACCGGCGCTATACGGCGAACAACCTGCCCAATCCCTATCGCGAAGGAGCGGGACTGGTATAGCTCTTGCGGCCCCGCCGCAGGGTCGGTGAAGGAGCGCACCCTGTGCGCGATGCTTCTGGCTTTTCCCGGTTTCGATTCGGTCCAAGTACAAAAAGCATCGCGCACTAAGGTGCGCTCCTGCCTTTTCGCCTGGGGCGAGGTTGCTCAGGTTTTTTCCAGTCGCCGCAGAAACACGGCCATCTCTTTTTCCGCCTGCTTGTCGCCGCGTTGCCGTGCGGCGTCGATGCCTCGCTGCCAGGCGTCGGCGGCGCCCGCTTCGTCGGCGGTGGCGAGCAAGGCCTTGCCGAGTCCCTTCCAGGCCGCCGAATAGGCGGGGTCGAAGGCCAGTGCCTGGCGCAACTCGACTACGGCCGCGGCGGCATCGCCGGCGTCCAGCAGCGCGTTGCTCAGCGTGAGTCGCAGCAGGGCGCCATCGCGAGGCCCGCCGCATTGGGCGCGCAGGCTGTCGATATTCATGGCAGGGTGCGATAGCGCCAGTCGTCGGCGGAATGGATGCGTGGCGGCTGCGACGGCTCCGGCGGCGTGACGCCGCTGCGCAGGTCCGCCAGCGTGCCGGCAGGCCACACCACATCCCACGACGAGCGGAACGGCTGCGCCAGCAAGGCATAACGCAAGGCCGCCGGCGTCAGCGTGTGCGGGTGTTCCACGATCAGCCCGTCCGGATGCGCCTTGGCGAAGGCCTGGATGGCCGCCGTGTCGCGCAGTTCGGTGATCGGCTGAGTCAGTCGGGCGGCAAAGTGGAATTCGCCGTCGTAGCTGCCCACGTAACCGATGGCGTGATGCTGGGCGCCGGCCATGGCCAGCAATTGCGTGGTCGGGCGCAGGTCGTAGCGATGCCACAGGGTCAGCGTGAACAGCGTGTTCAGTGCCAGCGTGCCGATCAATCCGGCAAAGGCCAGCCGGCGCATCTCGCCCCGTCCGCGCAGCAGCAGAAGCAGGCCCAGCAGCACGAACAGGGCACCGAAGTAGCGGCTGTACGGAGCCGCGCCGACCATCCATTCGCCGTGCAGGCGATGGGCCGTCACCAGCGGCGGCAACACGAACATGAACAGTCCCAGCGCGATGCTGCCCACGCCCAGTGGCCAGGTGCCCAGCCACACGTGGTTGGCCAGCGCGGCGCGGCGCTCGCGCAGCAAGGCCACCGCGCCGGCCAGCAGCAGCATGGTGCCGGCCAGTTCCGGCAGCAGGTAATACAGCTGCTTGCCGCGGACCAGCGAGAACACCACGAAAGTGGGCAGCACCCAGCACAGCGCGAACCGCAGGCCCGGCGACAGTGGTCGGCGCAGCATGGCCAGTGCCACCCAGGCGCGCGGCCAGCCGATGAACGGGAACAGCAGCACGGGAAGCATCAGTACGTACCAGGGCACGGCATGCGCGTGGCTCTGCAGCGGCTCGGCCGATTTCACGCCGTGGACCACGCGTGCCGCGGTCTGGGTGAAGAACAGGCGATGGCGGTATGCATCGCCGCCGGCAAACCCGGCCGGCAACGCCCAGGCCAGCAGCATCACCAGGCCCAGCAGCACGGACAACACGCCGAAGCCGTACCAGCGTGCGCGATGGTTGCGGGCCCAGTCGCTCCACAGCGGGCCGAGCAACCACGGAAACAGCACGTGCAGCAACATCACCGGGCCCTTGGTCAGCAGGCCCAGGCCAATGCAAACGCCGAACAGCAGCCAGCGCGGTTCCTCGCGCTGCGCCTTTGGTACCAGGCACACCAGCGCCGCCAGCACCCACATGGCCAGCAGCGCGTCGTACATGATCTGCAGGCCGAACAGGAATGCGTAGGACAAGGCCAGCAGCATCCACGGCGCCGCTTTTGCCACCCACGGCCGGGCCGGGAACATGCGGCGCGCCAGCACCGCCAGCAACACCAGCTCGATGGCGCCGAACGCCACTTCGAGCACGCGCGGCCATATATCGTTTGCGCCGAACACGAACCAGCCGGCATGGATCAGCCAGAACAGCAACGGCGCCTTTTCGCTATACGGCTGGCCATTGAGGTGCGGCACCAGCCATTGGCCGTGGCTCCACATGTCCCAGGCCACCGCCAGCGTACGGGTGGAGTACAGCGGCATCGGCCCGTGCGAGAAGATCGCCAGCAGGGCGACCAGCAGCCATAGCGGCAGCCACGGCCAGAGTGATCGCAGGTGTTCGAGTCGGCTGTAGGCGCTGGATGGCACGAACGATCCTCTGGGCTAACGGCGGCAAGGCCGTGATTCTAGCGGTTTGGGTGCGTGCGAGCCGTGATCGGCCATGGACGAGGCGAAGATGTCAGGCCCGGCCCCAGTATCCGATACGGCGCCTTATTTTCAGCTTTCGCCACAGGTTCAGCGGTTTGCGCCGGCGGTTGCGGCCACCGCCGGCGATGAAGGTGTCGATGGCGTCCAGCACGCGTTCGCTGGAACGGCCGTCGCGATAGGGGTGGATGGCGTCGGCGTAGTCGCGGATCGCCTGCATCAGCGCCGGCGGCCGTGCCAATGCGCGTTCGATCGCCGGCTCGAACTCCTTCGGGTCGTCGATATCGATCAGCTGCGGGCCGGGTCGACGGTTCTTGAAAGTCACCACCGGCTTGCCGGTGAGCAGGAACTCGTTCAGCGCGGACGAGGTATCCGAGCACATCATGTCGACCTGCGGGAACAGCTCCAGGATGTTGTCGTTCTCGGCGAACGTGAGGTACGCGTTCTGCAGCGCCTTGAACTTCGCCGTGGTCTCCGGATTCATCTTCGGGTGGAAGGTGACGATCCAGCGCCAGCGGCCGTCGCGCGACAGCCGCTTCACTTCCTCGTACAGCGTTTCGGCCGCGCTCCACGAGGGCGAGAAAGTGGAGTGGTAAAGGATCACCGGTGGCTGGCGCACCGGCGGCAGCGGGCCGCTGATCTCGCGCATGAACGGGTCGATCTTGGGGAAGCCGGTCTCGGTGACGCTGAAGTGGCCGACCTTGTCGGCGATGGCGCGGAACTGCGCGGTGTCGCGCGGGCCGGTGGTGCAGTACAGGTCGAAGAACCCCCGCACGTAGATGTGCCGTGGCTTGCCGGCGTCGAAACCGTGGAAGGTTTCCACTTTCACGCCGGGGAAGAAATGCGGCACCGCGTTGGACGAGGTGATGACGGCACGCGGTTTCCACGCACGCACTTCGGCCACGCTGAGCAGGCGCTCGCCTTCCACCAGATCCTCGGCGCCGGGGCCGTCGAAGAACCACGCCGCCTCGTCACCACGAGCGCGGATTGCCGCCTGGATCGGGCGCAGGATGGCCAGCGCATAGCGCTCGGAGCCGTAGAGAAGGTAGCGCTTGCTGGAATCCGGGGTGGTCAATGATCGAGTCCGCTGCGGGTGAGTGCGGCCGCGGCGCTGTCACGCGAGGCGGGGTTGCGGCGCATTTCGTAGTAGCGCATGCGCTTGTAGGCGGCGTAACTGGCGGCGGTCTGGGCGATGGTGTAACCGCGCCAACCATCCAGGAAGCCGAGCCGGAACACGTAGTCCTTGAGAAAGGCCAGCGCGAACACGAACGGCGTCTGCCACATGCGTACCGGCTTGTTCTTGTCCAGCCAGTCGCGGCACTTCAGCTCGGAGTACAGCAGCACTTTGAGCTGCTTTTCCACCAGGCTGGGGTTGTTGTCATGCAAAAACGGCGCCTTGAAGGTGATCGAGCGGCCGTCGAAGCGCAGCGATTCATGCACGCGGGCATCGCTCCAGCGAGCCCGATTGCGGTGGTACAGGCGCGCCATCTTCTCGCCCATGGCGGGGCGATACCAGCGCATCGGCTGGCCCATGTACAAGGTATGGCGGCGCAGGTTGGCCGCGGCAAGGTCACCGGCCATCAGCGCGGGCAACTGCTGCTGCATCTCCTCGGCCAGCTCCGGCGACAGGTACTCGTCAGCATCCAGCGCAAGCATCCAGTCGTTGCGACACTGTGTCGTCGCGAAATTGCGTTGCGGCCCGAAGCCCAGCCAGTCCTGATGGATTACCCGCGCGCCGTGCGCCTGGGCGATTGCCACCGTGTCATCCGTGCTGCCCGAATCCACCACCAGCTTCTCGGCCGCAAACGGCACGCTGTCGAGACAGCGCGCGATCTTGGCCGCTTCGTTGCGGGTGATGACTACAAGGGTCAGCGGAAGGCTTGGCATGGCGGGATTTTAGCTGCATTGCAGCGGCTTCGTGATGGAGGGGGGCTGCCAGCCCATGTGGCTTGGGCGAGGGGATACCGCTTCTGCCGAGCCTGCGATGTGCCGGTGCGCGCTGGACGCGACATGAATAACATGTAAGGTAGTTGTGCTGGCAGATTCCCCCGGTGAACTGGTCTTCAGTCACGCTGCCGCATGATCTCGCTTGGCATGTCTGGCCGGTGTGTCGCGCCGGCACCGGGTAATATCTTGTGGGTAAGGCCATGTGGCAACGAAGTGACAAGATCGGCAGGACGGGCATGCGTGTGAACGGACAGGGAACGTGGTCGCCACCGGCGGTGTCGGAAGCTGGAGTGGATGGATCATCAAGCGGGCCGAAATCACGCATGAACAATCTGCGCCAGCTCCTGCCCGGTCGAGGGGAGGCCGTACTTGGCCTCGGCATCGGCTGGATGATGATCGGCATGCTGGTGATGCCATCGAGCGTTTCCTACAACCCGGGGCGGCTGTACCAGATCAGCCTGATCCTGTTGCTCTATGTGCCGGCGCTGTACCTGCTGTTGCGGCGGCGTGCGGAGGTCTGGCGCGAGCTGTGGCCGCAGCCGGCGTTTCGCGTATTCCTGCTGTTGCTGGCCTGGGCCACGGCGTCGCTGGGCTGGGCCCAGCTGCAGCGGCCAGGTGACGAATTCGGGCGCATTCTCAGCGTGGTGCTGTTCGTGCTCGGCTGCCATCTCTGGGCCGGCGAACGGCCGCAGCGCATGCGCGTGCTGTTGACCCTGGTCGGTTGGGGCATGGCGTTGTGTGCATTGGTCTACAGCGTGATGTTCCTGCGCACGACCCCGTCGCCGGACGATTCGCGCATTGTCGGCAGTGGCGTGATCGCCACCGCGAATTACGCCGCCGCCGCCATGGGTGCGGCCTGCGTATGGCTGGCGCAACTGCCGCAACGTCGGCGTGCCGGCGGCATTGCCTGCCTGGTGGCGGTGGCATCGCTGCTGGTATTCGTCGCACTGACCCAGTCGCGCAGCGTGTGGTTGGCGCTGGCAGCCTGCGCCGTCCTGACACCGCTGTGGCAACGCCGCCGCGCCACGCTGGCCGTGGCGTTGGGCGTGTTCGTGCTGGCCGTGGTCGCCCTGGCGTGGCGGCCGGAAGTGCTGATGGATCGGGGCGCCTCGCACCGTCCGCAGATCCTGGTGAAGGCGCTGCACATGATCGCCCTGCATCCGTGGGTTGGCCTGGGCCAGGGCACGGATTTCGTCATCAAGGTGGGCGGAGAACATCTGACCCACAGCCACAACGTGCTGACCCAGGCGGCGATCATGCTGGGCCTGCCGGGCATGCTGGTGATGATGGTGATGTGGGGGCTGGTCGCGTGGAGTGGCTGGCGCCATCGTGGCGCGCCGCTGGGTCGTGTGGTGCTGGGCCTGTGGGTCTATGCCAGCGTGGCGCTGCAGTTCGACATGCCGCAACTGCTGGACAGTCCCCGGCCGGGCTGGCTGCTGATCTGGTTGCCGTTTGCGCTGGCATTGGGGCTGGAAGCGCGCGATCGCGCACGGCGTGAACCGCCGGCTCGCGTACACTAAACCGTTGGCGCTGTGGGCGCCGGTTGCTGGCTGCGAGGATCGATGAACAGAGTACTGGTTACCGGTGGTGCCGGCTTTCTCGGCTCCCATCTTTGCGACCGGCTGCTGGCCGATGGCCACGATGTGCTGTGCGTGGACAACTTTTTCACTGGCAGCAAGCGCAACGTGGCGCACCTGCTGAACCATCCTTATTTCGAATTGATGCGCCACGACGTCACCTTCCCGCTGTACGTGGAAGTGGACCGCATCTTCAACCTCGCCTGTCCGGCCTCGCCGGTGCATTACCAGCACGATCCGGTGCAGACCACCAAGACCAGCGTGCATGGCGCGATCAACATGCTCGGCCTGGCCAAGCGGGTGAAGGCGCGCATCCTGCAGGCCTCGACCAGCGAGGTGTACGGCGACCCGGAAGTGCACCCGCAGACCGAAGGCTACTGGGGCAAGGTCAATCCGATCGGCATCCGCAGCTGCTACGACGAAGGCAAGCGCTGCGCCGAGACGCTGTTCTTCGACTATCACCGCCAGCACGACCTGGACGTCAAGGTGGTGCGCATCTTCAACACCTACGGCCCGCGCATGCATCCCAATGATGGCCGCGTAGTGAGCAACTTCATCGTGCAGGCGCTGAAGGGCGAGGACATCACCATCTACGGCGACGGCAGCCAGACGCGCAGTTTCTGCTATGTCGACGACCTGATCGAAGCCTTCATCCGCATGATGGCCTCGGAGCGGGGTTTCACCGGCCCGGTGAACATCGGCAACCCGGTCGAGCACACCATGCTGCAGTTGGCCGAGCGGGTGATCGCGCTGGTCGGTGGCAAGTCGAAACTGGTGTTCCGCCCACTGCCGGCCGACGACCCGCGTCAGCGCCAGCCGGATATCTCCTTGGCGCAAAGCAAGCTGGGCTGGCAGCCGAAGGTGGCACTGGATGACGGCCTGCGCGAAACCATCGCCTACTTCCGGCAACTGCTGGAGGCCTGACGTGGCTGCGCCGCTCACCTTCTCCGTCGTCGTCACCAATTACAACTACCGCGAGTTCGTGGCCGAGGCGGTGGATGGCGCGCTGGCGCAGACGCGTGCACCGCATGAGGTGATCGTGGTGGACGACGGTTCCACCGACGGTTCGCCCGATTATCTGCGCGAGCGCTACGGTCGCGATCCTCGCGTGAAGCTGCTGTGCGGCGAGAATGGCGGTCAGCTCGCTGCCTTCCAGCGCGGGTTGGCGGCTGTCAGCGGCGATCTGGTGTGTTTCCTCGACGCCGACGATCGCTGGGGCGTCGATTACCTGCGTCAGGTCGGCGAGCTGTTCGAGTCACGCAAAGACATCGATTTCGTGTTCTCCGACGTGCGCCTGGTCGGCAACGAAGCGGGCGTGCAGGGCTATGCGAAGGAAGCCACGGACCTGGGTTACACCGTGCTCGGCACCTGGGTGCACATGCGCTGGTACGGCGCGCCCACCTCGGCGCTGGCATTGCGCCGTCGGCTGGCCGAGCGCGTGCTCGACCTGCCGGACGATTTCGTGGCGAACTGGCGCATCTCCGCCGACAACTGCCTGGTATTTGGTGCCAGCATCCTCGGCGCGAAGAAGTACTACCTGCCCACCGGCCATGTCGATTACCGCATCCACGGCCGCAACGGCTGGTGGCACGAGCAGGCGCGCATGCGCGGGTTCGCCGCGCAGTTCCGCTCGCGCTGCCTGATCAACCACTACGCCGAACGGATGCACCTGGACACGCAGGCGCTGAATCTGGCCAAGGCCGAGTTCAAGTCGCGCGCCAATCCCAGCTGGGACGATGCCTGCCTCTACGCCGACATCGCCCTGCGCGGCAGCGCGCCATGGTGGAAGCGCGCCGAGCGTGCGCTGGCGATCTTGCGACATGGCCTGCGCGCGCGTCGGAAAAAAGCCGGGGCATGAAGGTCAGCCTGATCGTCCTCACCTACAACTGGCCCGCGGCACTGGATCGCGTGCTGGCCAGCGTGGCAGCGCAGACGCGGCTGCCAGACGAGGTGATCGTGGCCGACGACGGTTCCGGCGAGCCGACGCGTGCCGTGGTCGAACGCTGGGCTGCAACATGTCCGTGTCCACTGCGCCATGTCTGGCAGGAGGACATGGGCTTTCGCGCCGCGCGCTGTCGCAATCGTGGCATCGCTGCCAGCCGTGGCGACTACGTGATCCTGATCGATGGCGACATGCTGCTGCATCCGGCGTTCGTGGCCGATCATCTAATGCTCGCCGAGCGCGGATTCTTCCTGCAGGGCGGCCGACTCAAGGCCACGGCGGCGGAGACGGCGCGTCTCCTGGCGGGTCGGCGGCCGGTGTTTGCACCGTGGCTGGCGGCGGACTTCCGCGCGTTCGATGGCACCAACCGGCACTATGCATTCCACGCACCACTGCTGGCCCGCTGGAAGGCGCGTCAGCGGCGCGGTGGACGCGTGATGAGCTGCAACATGAGTTTCTGGCGCGATGACCTGTTGCGCGTCAACGGTTTCGACGAACGCATGGAAGGTTATGGGGCGGAAGACCGCGAACTGGCCGCGCGCCTGGGCAATGCGGGTGTGCGCCGGCGCCAGCTGAAGTGGGCGGCGCTGGCCGTGCATCTGGAGCATGCCTCGCGCGCGCAACCGGACGTGGACGACATGAGTCTGCCCAACAACCGCCTGTTTCGCGACACGGTGGAACAGCACATCACGCGGTGCGAGCGTGGCATCGATACGCATCTGGCGGAGTTTGCGCGAGCGGCAAGCGCCAAGTAGCCGTTCGCTGCCGGCACACGCTGGCCGGTGGATGATTGCCTGCGCCGGGTCTTCCCGCGATCACATCTGTGGGTGTTCTGCGCGTAGGCGCGTCAGGTGCGCTCAATGGCGCACATGGCCTCGTGCAGGCGCGCCGGGAATGCATCACGGTTGGTCTCGTACCACGTGCGTGCAGCCTGGCCCAGGCGTTCGGCCTCGCTGGTATCCATTGCGATGCAGCGCTCGGTCGCCGCAGCCATGTCCGCATCTGCAAACCGGTATAGCGTGGCCAGGTCCTGCTGGCCGCTGGCTTGTGCTGGCACCAGCACGCCGCGCGCCGGGGTGACCAGCTCGTTCATGGGTGCGGCATCCAGGGTCAGCACGACGGCGCCACAGCTCATCGCTTCGGCCAGGTAGTGGCCGTAACCTTCGGTTTGCGAGGGGCACAGATGGAAGCGGTGCTCGTTCTGCAGACGGCGATAGCTGGCGTCGTCCAGATGCTCGCGAATCAGGCGTACATTGTCTGGCAACGCCCCGTGCTCGATGTGCTTGCGCCGCCACGCCACGGTCAACGTCGGCCACGCGGGATGGGCGGCCCAAAGCGCAAGCAGGGCCGCCGTGCCCTTGTTGCCGCTGCGACCGGGGCCGTGGAAGAACGAGGCCCGGCGCGGCACGTCCGGCAGATGGCGGTCCGGGCTGCTGAATCCGATGTAATGGGTGCGTGCACCCAGGGCGGCGAACAGCGCTTCGGCGTGGCGGGTCTTCACCCATACCGCATCCATCTGCGCCAGCGCGGCGCGGTCTTGCGGGCGGAAATATTCCGGATTGGGCACCAGCACGTTGCGATGCGCGGCGGCGGCAAACTCGGGGCGGATGCGTTCCAGCATCAGGTTCACGTCGAAGGCGGGCACGCGTCCGGCCAGGCGACGGCGGGTCAGCCATTCGGCCAGCCGGCCACGATGCGCCAGCGCGGCCAGCGTGACCTCGCTGCCGTTGTGACGCAGCGCATCGGCCAGCAATGCCATGTCGCGACTGAGTCCGGCGCCGTTGTCGCGACCGATCAGTTGGCAGCGCGTTGGGCCTGCCTCACTGCTCGGCATCGTCGGGGTCCACCACGTTGTCGTCATCGGAGGCTGGCGGAGTGCAGCCGGGTATCACCGCCGCCGCCTTGAACAGCCACCAATCGCGACGGTTGGCATGGCCGAGGTTGATGGCCTGGTCGCGTCGCACGCAATCGCCCATGGCATCCTGCTCGGCGAAAATCCAGCGCGTGGCCGGTGCGGCCGCCTGCCATTGCACGGCGCGGGCAAATTGCAGGTGCGCCGGCACGCTGAAGCCGAAATCGACCGCGGGACGATCCAGCATCAGCAGGTTCTGTTCTTTCCAGTCGACCAGGCCAACCTGTTCGTGCGGGCCCAGATGCGCGCGCACTTCGGCCATCAGTGCGCTCGACGAACTGGTCGGGTTGAGCAGCGGATAGGCCCACAAGCCCCACGCCAGCCACAGCACGGCCATGCCGCCCGCCACCGCCCACACGGCGTGGCGCAATCGCAAAATCAGCAGCAGTGCCAGTTGGCTCGCGCCAATGACAACGCACATCCACCACAGGCCCGCTTCGTTGCCTTCGAAACCACGCGATACCGACAGCTTCGCGGCGAACGCGGGATGCGCGAGCAGGGCATAGCCGCCCAGCAGCAACATGGCGGTGCCCAGAATGCCGAGGAAGGCCAGACCGGACACGCGCAGCCAGCGCCGTTGCAGCAGGTCTTTCATGAACGGCCCGCTGATCAGCGCGACGATCGGCAGCACCGGCAGGATGTACACATCGCGCTTGCCCGCCGACGCGTCGAAAAACAGCAACACCAGCACGATCCAGCCCAGCGGCACGCCGATGCGCGCGTCCTTCGCCTTGAGTTGCCGCCACCAGCGCGGCAGCGTGCCCGGGTAGGTCAGCGACAGCGGCAACCAGCTGAACAGCACGATCGGGATGTAGTAGAACGCCGAGTGGATGTGATGCCAGGCATGGGCGTAACGGCCGGCGGTCTGGTGGAACAGGATGTCGTCGACGTAGGCGGGGTAGATCGGGTTGTCGCGGCGTGCATGCGCCGCCCACAGCATGGGCAGCAGCCACAAGGCGATCGCCGCCAGGGTGGCCACCAGTCCGAGCAGCCAGCGCCACCACGCGCCTTGTGGCATCCGCGTCACGCCGTCCCAGCGCCAGCGCAGCACCGCCGCGTAAGGCAGCAGCATCAGCAGCGCAAGGAAACCCACGCCCTTGGTGATCACGCCCAGGCCCGCGCAAAAACAGCCCAGCCAGTAGGCGCGCCAGTTGGGGCCGCACAGCAGGTGGCGCAGCAGGCCGTAATTGGCGGCCGTGATGAAGAACATCACCAATGGATCGATCTGCGCCCGCTTGGACTGGTAGACGAACTGGAACGCCAGCAGCAAGCCGGCTGCCGCATACCAGCCGGCCTGGCGATTCCACAGGCGGCGGCCCAGGTCGTAGATCAGCACCAGGCTGCCCAGCGCGGCCAGCAACGAGGGCAGCAGGAATGCCACCCGCCAGGACCGCACGACCTCGAAGCTGGCCGCTTCCAGCCACATCAGCATCGGCGGCTTGTCGGCATACAGTTCGGTGCCGCGGTGCGGGAACAGCCAGTCGCCGCTTTCCACCATGTGCTTCGCCACCAGGGTGAAGCGTGGTTCGTCAGACGGCCATGGGTCGCGCAAGCCCATGCCGACGCCGATCAGTACCAGCGCGGCGAACATCAGCAACCAGAACTGGCGGCGTTCCTGTGGAGTGGCTTGGGTAGATGGCGTCATGGCTCGGTTGCTGGAAGCGGGAGGGCGCGCTGCGGCCGGAAACGGCTTCAGGATTTCTCGATGGCGGCATAGTACATGCCGTCGAGATCGCCATCGCCGGGCAGGATCTGCCAGCCCACGGTTGCCGCCTGCCCAACGGGCAGTTCGAAGGGTATCGCTTTCGCATCCGCGTGTGCGGCGAGGAAAGGCGCGATCACGCCTTCGTTCTCGGCGCGCAACAGCGAGCAGGTGATGTAGAGCAGCCGCCCGCCCGGTGCCAGCAGCGGCCACAACGCGGCGAGGATGCGCTGCTGCTGCGCCACCAGTGCGGGAATGTCGCTGCCGCGGCGGTGCAGGCGCACGTCGGGCCGGCGGCGCAGCACGCCGGTGGCCGAGCAGGGTGCGTCGATCAGGATGCGATCGAAGGGCAGGCCTTTCCACCAACCCTTGGGGGCACCCGCGTCGCCCATCACCAGTTTCGCGTTCAGCCGCAACCGCATCAGGTTCTGACGGATGCGCTCGCCGCGCTGGGCATCGAATTCCAGCGCGGTCAGGTCGATGTCGGCACGTTCAAGCAGATGGCAGGCCTTGCCGCCGGGAGCGGCGCAGGCATCGAGTACGCGCAGGCCGTCACGCAGTTCGGCGAGGTCGGCGGCGACCTGTGCCGCGCCGTCCTGTACGGCGAACGCGCCGTCGTCGAAGCCGGGAAGGCGGGTCACGTCCACGCTGTGCGGCAGCACGATGCCGTCGGCCAGCCAGTCGTGGGAAGTGGCCGTCTGGCCGTCCACACGCAGGCGCTCAAGCAAGGCCTCGCGGCTGCCGAAGCGACGGTTCGCGCGCAGCATCAACGGCGGCTCGCAGTTGTCGGCAGCCATCACGGTGTCGGCCTGTGCCGGCCAGTCCCGGGTGATGGCCGTGGCCAGCCACGCCGGATGTGCATGGCGGGTGCGTGGATCGGCGTCGAGTGCGACGAGCAGGCTTTCGCGCTCGCGCTGCCAGCGACGCAGCACCGCATTGACCAGTCCGGCCAGGCGCGGCTTCTTCAGTGCGCGCGTGGCTTCCACGGTGGCGGCGACGGCGGCGTAATCCTGCAGGCCAAGAATCTCCAATTGCACCAGGCCCAGCACCAGCAGCGCGTGCACCACCGGCTCCTTCTGCCGCAGCGGTTTTTCCAGCAGGCGATCCAGCGCCGGATCGAAACGCAGCCACCAGCGCGCGCCCTCGCTGAGCAGCGCCATCAACAGAGCGCGGTCGCGCGAATCGGGAAGCTTGCGCGCGTGGCGCTCCATGGCGTCGCGCAGCGAAGCGCCCTTGAGGGCGATCTCGGCGAGGGCTTGGGCGGCGAGGGCGCGGGTGTCAGTCACGGGCTGATGAGTTCCAGCTTGGGGTAATAGGTTCGGAAGCGCTTGGCATCGCGCGTCAACAGCGCCATGCCCTCGATGGCGGCATGTGCGCCGATGTAGAAATCCGGCAGTGGCGAGGTACGGCTACCCTTGGCTCGCCGGTAGTTCAGGAAGGCTTTGCCGGCGAGGAAGCCTGCTTCCCACGGCAGTTCCAGCCGGGTGAAGGCATCGGGCGACAAGGCATCGTCCAGCGCTTCGATACGCTCGAAACCGACCGAGATTTCCGCGTAGATGATGGGGTTGATGCATAGCTCGGCGTGGGCCGCGCCAGCGTCCAGCTGGCTCGCCGACCAGCCGTACCACTGTGGATCGTCGGTGAGCACGTCCAGCAGGACGTTGGCATCTACCAGGATGCGCTTCATGCGCCGCGGGTGAGCTGCATGATGGCGTCGGTACTCAGCCGCGAGCCGGCACGTCCGCGCAGGCGCTCCGCCAGGCTGCCGCGCGCTGCTTTGGGCGGGTGAACGATGACGATATCGGCTTCACGCAGGGCGGCCTCGCGGACGAAGGCGGCCAGCGGCACGTCACGCAGTGCGGCGGCACGGCGCAAGCGGTCCTTGTCCTCGGCGCTGAGGCGCAGGTCGAGGCGGTCGGCGGTAGCGGTCATGACGAATCTCGCGAGAGTGATGTACGGTATTGTACCGTACATCACGGGGCGGCGGCGCGCTGCTCTTCCGAGTGCCCTGTGGCGCGGCGGGTGGGTGCAGGAAAAGGTCAGCAGGGTGGGTGGCGGGCGGACGAAACGGCTCGGTCAGTTGCGACAAAACCCACAAAAGCCGAATCCATGGAGTTCATGGCGAGCACCCGCCCCTCACCCCAGCCCTCTTCCCTGCGGGGAGAGCGTGCCTGGTTGGCGCAGCTCGGGTCGCGCGTTGAGGTAGTCGGCGGCGCTGATGCGCTTGCCGCCGGCGCGTTGCACGGCGGTGATGCGCAAGGCGCCTTCGCCGCAGGTGATCTCGATGCCTTCGCGACTGGCGTGCAGCACGCTGCCCGGTGCGGTTTCGTGCGCGATATCGAGGGCGTGGGCGGCCCAGACGCGCAGGCGTTCGCCGGCGATCTCGGCATCGCTGCCGGGCCATGGATCGAACGCGTGCACCTGGCGCTCCAGTTCGATGGCGGGGCGACTGAAATCGATATGCGATTCGGCCTTGTCCAGCTTGTGCGCGTAGATCACGCCTTCGTCGGGTTGCGGCGTGGCGGCCAGCACTTCGCCGGACAGGGTGCGACGCAAACCTTCGGCCAGTGCTTCGGCGCCCAGCGCGGCGAGGCGGTCATGCAGTGAGCCGCCGGTGTCTTCGCGGCTGATCGGGGTGCGCATTTCCAGCAGCACCGGGCCGGTGTCGAGGCCAGCTTCCATGCGCATCAGGTCGACGCCGGATTCGCTGTCGCCGGCGAGGATCGCGCGCTGGATCGGCGCCGCGCCGCGCCAGCGCGGCAGCAGGCTGGCGTGCACGTTCCAGCAGCCGAGACGGGGAATGGCCAGCACCTTGCGCGGCAGGATCAGGCCATAGGCCACCACCACCAGCAGGTCGGGCGCGTAGGCGGCCAGCGTGGCCTGCGCTTCGACGGATTTCAGCGACTCGGGTTGCTCGACCGGCAGGCCGGCGGCGAGCGCGGCCTGCTTCACCGGGCTGGGCGTGAGTTTGCGGCCGCGGCCGGCGGGACGGTCGGGCTGGGTATAGACGGCCACGACTTCGGCGCCGCTGGCGCGGCAGGCTTCCAGGCAGGGAACGGCGAAGTCGGGGGTGCCGGCGAAAACCAGCCGCAACGGGGCGCTCAAGCGCTGGCCTTGCGGTGCTTCTCCAGGCGCTTGAGCAGCAACGCGCGCTTCAGCGGCGAGAGGTGGTCCACGAAAACCTTGCCGGCCAGGTGGTCCATCTCGTGCTGCACGGCCACGGCCAGCGGGCCCTCGGCCTCGTAGATGAATTCCTTGCCGTCCAGGTCCTGCGCCTTCACTTTCACTTTCAGCGCGCGAGTGACGTCGGCGTAGATGCCGGGAAAGGAGAGGCAGCCTTCCTGGTAGACCTGCGCACCGTCCTTCTCGAGGATCTCGGCATTGATCAGGGTCAGCGGCTGGTCGCGGTCCTCGCTCATGTCGATCACCAGCAGGTGCCGGTGCACGTTGACCTGGGTGGCGGCCAGGCCCACGCCGTTGGCGGCGTACATGGTCTCGTACATGTCGGCGACCAGCTGCTTCAGCGTGCCGTCGAACGTGGTCACCGGCGCGGCCTTGGTGCGCAGGCGGGGGTCGGGAAATTCGAGGATGGATAGCACGGACATGGAAATCACCTTAAGGCTGGGGCCCTCGCTGGGTTGGCGCGGCCCTGACGTCAAAATGCGGGCGAATCGCTAAAATCGAAGCCCTGACGCCATCTAGAATGTGCCTTATTGTACGTCGGCAAGCCCGCGTCCGGCAGGCAGTTATGCCAACTGTTCCCGGTTGCGGCCCGTCAAGGTTAGGCTACACTCGCCCGAACACCGGGAGAGGGGGGATTCCCGCTTATGTTGAGAAAGTCCATCGGGCTGCTGGCCGGCATGCTGGTCACTGTGGCCGTTTACGCTGCCGGTGCGCAATTGCGCACCAACCATCCGGATACCTACACCGTTCGCCGCGGCGACACGCTGTGGGACATTTCCGCCAAATTCCTGTCCAAGCCCTGGCTGTGGCCGGAAATCTGGCAGGCGAACCCGCAGGTACGCAATCCGCACCTGATCTATCCGGGTGACGTGCTCAACCTGTCGTTCATCAACGGCCCGCACCTGACGCTGCAGCCGAGCGTGCATCGCGAGGGCAATGCGATCCCGGCGATCCCGCTGTCGCAGCTGAAGATGTTCCTCAAGGACATGCGGGTGATGAACTCCAACGAGGTGAGTTCGGCGCCCTACGTGGTCGGCTTCGAGGAAAACCAGCTGCGCGGCACCGTGGGCCAGAACATCTACGTGCGCGGCCTCAAGGCCGAGCGTGGCCAGCGTTGGGCCATCGTGCGGCCCACGCATGTGTTCCGTGGTTTCGACGGCAAGGGCTCCAACGGCGAAGACAGCGACATCGCCGGCCACCTGCTCGACAGCAACGTGGCGCTGGTGCGTTCGCCGTGGTCGGAAGATTTCCGCAATGACGGCCACTACGGCCGCGGCGATGATCTCGGCGTGGAAGTCACCGTGATCGGCACCGCCGAGACACTGCGCGGTGGCGATCCGTCCACCCTGCTGCTGCTCGACGCCAACCGCGAAATCCGTGCCGGCGACCGCGTGATGCCGCTGGATGGCCCGGCCTACGATCCGTACTACTACCCGCATGCGCCCAAGACGCTGCCGGCGAATGGCCGCGTGATCGCGTTCGCCGATGCGATGGCCGCGGTGGGCCCGCACCAGGTGGTGGCGCTTTCGGTCGGCAAGAAGGATGGCGTGGACAACGGCACCACCTTCGCCATCTGGCAGCCCGGCGATCGCACTTTCGACGATGTGGCGCACGACAGCTGGGATCGCGGCACCGGCAAGAAGGTGCAGTTGCCCGACGAATACATCGGTCACGTGATGGTGTTCCGCACCTTCGACCGGGTCAGCTACGGCCTGGTGATGGATGGCCTGCGTCCGGTGAAGATGGGCGACAAGCTGCGCATGCCTGACTAACGCAGTTGCTCCCTCTCCCCGTCGGGGAGAGGGTTGGGGTGAGGAGCCAATCTCGCGACACGCTTGATGGTTTCTTGCTTGGCCTCCCTTGCGAGCGGGAGGCGCGCGGTGACCACATCAGCCTTCACCCACACGACGGCGCGGCGATCCCGCGCCGTCGTCGTTTTCGTCGTCGCGTAGACTGCGCGGCATGAGTGAAGACGAGGAAGCGCGTGCCTGGCTGATCGCCTTGCGCACGCCCGGACTGGGAGCCGGCGGCCTGCGCGAGGCGCTGGCCGGAGCCGATGGCCGCATCGATGCCGCACTGGCATGGCTGCGTCGCCGGGCGGCCGAGCTGGACGCATCCGCGGCAGCGTGGCTGGAGCAGCCGGACGAAGCACAACTGGCCACGGACCTGGCCTGGCTGGCCGAGCCCGGTCATCGGCTGTGGCGCTGCACCGAGGCGGATTTTCCACCCTTGCTGGAAAACATCCCGCAACCACCGGCGGCGCTGTTCGTGGCCGGGGATGCCGGCTTGTTGCTGCGGCCGCAGGTGGCCATCGTGGGCGCGCGTCGGGCCACGCAGGGCGGCCTGGCGATCGCGCGGGATTTCGCCCAGACGCTGGCCCGGGCGGGTTTCGTGGTCACCAGCGGCATGGCCGACGGCATCGACGGTGCGGCGCATGCGGCGGTGCTGGATGCCGGGGCGCCGACCATCGCGGTGGTCGGTACCGGCCCGGACCGGGTCTACCCGCGCAAGCACCACGCCCTGGCGCGGCGCATCGTGGAGCAGGGCGCGCTGGTCAGCGGATTCCCGCCCGGCACATCGGCCCGGCCGCACCATTTTCCTCGGCGCAATCGCATCATCGCCGGGTTGGCACTGGGCACGCTGGTGATCGAGGCGGGTTTGCAGTCCGGCTCGCTGATCACCGCGCGGCAGGCCGGCGAGCAGGGGCGCGAGGTGTTCGCGGTGCCCGGTTCCATCCACAACCCGCAGGCGCACGGCTGCCATCGGCTGATCCGCGACGGCGCGCGGCTGGTGGAAACCCCGGAGGAAGTGGCGGAAGTTCTGGTCCCGTTGGCGCGCGAGCTGGGTTGCGAGCTGGCACGGCGGCTCGGAGTCGGGGAGTCATCGGCCGGCCGTGGCTCGGCGGATACGGCCGGCTGGCGCGGCGATCCGCAGTATCAGGCCCTGCTCGAAGCCCTCGGGCACGACCCGGCCGCGCTGGATGTGCTGTGCGAACGTACCGGACAGGCCCCGGCGGAGCTATCCTCCATGCTGCTGATGCTGGAACTGGAAGGCGTGGTCGAAGGCCTTCCGGGCAACCGCTACCAGCGCCTTCCCGGTTGACACAACGGGCCGGTTCGGGGCCGGTCGAGGTCCGTGTGGCCGGCCCGCAAGCCGCATGGCACCGCGTTTTCACGTCACCCGGCTTGACAGTCGGCGCGGTGACGTGGTCTCACTAGATATAGAAGCGTCCGTCGCGCGGCGACGGCGGCCACCTTTGGAACCCCAGCTGCATGGCAAAGAATCTGCTCATCGTCGAATCGCCGGCCAAGGCCAAGACGATCAACAAATACCTCGGCAAGGACTTCCAGGTCCTGGCGTCCTATGGCCATGTGCGTGACCTCAGGCCGAAGGAAGGTGCGGTGGATACCGAGCACGATTTCGCCATGGCTTACGAGATCATCGAGCGCAACGAGAAACACGTCGACGCGATCGCCAAGGCGGCCAGGCAGGCCGATGACATCTATCTCGCGACCGACTTGGATCGCGAAGGCGAGGCGATCAGCTGGCACATCAGCGAGATCCTGAAGGACCGTGGCCTGGTCGAGGGCAAGCGCATGCATCGCGTGGTGTTCTCCGAGATCACGCCGAAGGCGATCAAGGCGGCGGTGGCCGAACCGCGCCAGCTTTCCCACGACATGGTGGATGCGCAGCAGGCTCGTCGCGCGCTGGATTACCTGGTCGGCTTCAACCTGTCGCCGGTGCTGTGGCGCAAGGTGCAGCGCGGGCTGTCCGCCGGCCGCGTGCAGAGCCCGGCGTTGCGCATGATCGTGGAGCGCGAGGAAGAGATCGAAGCCTTTGTGGCGCGCGAGTACTGGAGCGTCGAGGCCAGGCTGCAGCACGCAAACGGCGATTTCAGTGCGCGTCTGACCCGCCTCAACGGCAAGAAATTCGAGCAGTTCGACCTCACCAACGAGGCCGATGCGATGGCCGCGCGCGCCGCGCTGAAGGAGGCCGCGCACGGTCGCCTCACCGTCAGCGAGGTGGCCTCGAAGGAGCGCAAGCGCCGTCCGGCCGCGCCGTTCACCACGTCCACGCTGCAGCAGGAGGCCGCGCGCAAGCTGGGCTTCTCCACCAGTCGCACGATGAAGGTCGCGCAGGGACTGTACGAAGGCGTTTCGCTGGGTGACGAGGGCAATGTCGGCCTGATCACCTACATGCGTACCGACTCCACCGCGCTGTCCGAGGATGCGTTGTCCGAGCTGCGCGCCCTGATCGGCCGCGATTTCGGCGACAAGGCGCTGCCCGATGCGCCGCAGGTCTACAAGACCAAGTCGAAGAACGCGCAGGAAGCGCATGAGGCGGTGCGTCCCACCTCGGCCATGCGCACGCCGCGCGAGGTGGCCTCTTACCTCAACGACGAACAGCGCAAGCTGTACGAGCTGATCTGGAAGCGCACCGTGGCGTGCCAGATGATCCACGCCACGTTGAACACCGTCTCGGTGGATTTCGCCTTGCCGCATACAGCCGGCGGCGATGCCGCGTTTCGTGCCACTGGCACCACCGTGGTCGATCCCGGCTTCCTGGCCGTGTACGAGGAAGGGCGCGACCAGAAGAGTGCGGATGACGAGGACGAGGGTCGGCGTCTGCCGAAGCTGGAGAAGGGTGAGGAGGTGCCGCTGCAGGACATCCTGGCCGACCAGCACTTCACCGAGCCGCCGCCGCGCTATTCCGAGGCCAGCCTGGTCAAGGCGCTGGAGGAATACGGCATCGGCCGGCCGTCCACCTACGCCAGCATCATCCAGGTGCTCTTGAACCGCGACTACGTGCTGCTCGATAGCCGGCGCTTCAAGCCCACCGACGTGGGTCGCGCGGTGGGCAAGTTCCTCACCCAGCATTTCAGCCGCTACGTGGACTACGACTTCACCGCCAAGCTGGAAGACGAGCTGGATGCGGTGAGTCGCGGCGAGGAAGCCTGGATACCGCTGATGCAGCGCTTCTGGCAGCCGTTCAAGCAGCAGGTGGACGAGAAGACCGAAACGGTTGACCGCAGCGAAGCCAGTGGCGCGCGTGAACTGGGTGCCGATCCGAAGACCGGCAAGCCGGTGTTCGTGCGACTGGGCCGCTTCGGACCTTATGCCGCGATCGGCGACAAGGACAGTGACGAAAAACTGCAGTTCGCCAGCCTGCGTCCCGGCCAGAGCATGCACACCATCACCCTGGAGGATGCGCTGGAACTGTTCAAGTTGCCGCGCAAGCTGGGTGCCGCGGACAACGGCGACGAAGTGAGCGTGGGCATCGGCCGCTTCGGTCCGTTCGTGAAGCAGGGCAGCACCTACGCCTCGCTCAAGCCCGAGGACGACCCGTACACCATCGAGTTGCCGCGTGCGTTGCAGTTGGTCGCCGACAAGCTGGAAATGCTGGCCAACCGCATCATCCTCGACTTCGGCAACGGCGTGCAGGTGCTCAACGGTCGCTATGGCCCGTACATCACCGATGGCGAGAAGAACGCGCGCATCCCGAAGGAACAGGAGCCGAAGGAGCTGACCGAGGCGCAGTGCGTGGAGTTGCTGGCTGCCGCGCCGGTCAAGAAAGGCCGCTTCGGCAAGAAGACCGCGGCCAAGAAAGCGGTGGCGAAGAAGACAGCCACCAAGAAGACAGCCGCCAAGAAGGCTCCGGCCAAGAAAACCGCGAGCAAAAAGGCCGCCACCAAGAAGACGGCGACCAGGAAGGCGGCCGCGAAGAAGACCGCGACGAAGAAGGCCGCGACATCCAAGGCCGACGCCTGATGCTGCAACGGTTCGATCTCGGGCAACTGGATGCCGCCGCCGCGCTGTTGCGCAGCGGCGGGGTACTGGCCTATCCGACCGAAGCGGTTTATGGCCTCGGTTGCGATCCGCATGACCGCGGTGCGTTCGACGCGCTGTTCGCGTTGAAGCAGCGCCCGCCAACCCAGGGCGTGCTGTTGATCGCGGCGGACTTCGGGCAAATCGAGCGCTATATCGATCTGGCGGCGGTGCCGGCCGACGTGCTGGCGCAGGTGCGCCAGAGCTGGCCCGGGCCGTACACCTGGATCTTCCCACGCACGGCAGAAGTGCCTGATTGGGTTGCCGGCGGACATGCCGGCATCGCGCTGCGGATCACCGCGCATGAGCCTTCCGCCGCACTGTGTCGTGCGTTTGGTGGCGCGCTGGTGTCGACCAGTGCGAATCCGCATGGCGAACCCTCGGCGCGCTCGGCGCAGACCGTGGTCGACTATTTCGGTGACGCGCTGGATGGCGTGCTGGATGCGCCTTTGGGCGAACAGACCCGGCCCTCCACGATTCGCGATGCGTTGACGGGCGCTGTCATTCGCGCCTGAACGCCACGCGCGGCGAGTCGGTTGCGATTCAGCGGTGGCAGCGAGGATGGGGAACCTCGCATCATCTTTTCCTCGGCGTGCGACGGCCGTTCATCCTTGCCGGGATAAAAGGGCGGTCGTTCCATGGGCATACGGGAGCTCGGCTTGGCGATTGTTCAAGACACCTGTCAATACGACGAGGCAGCCCAGATGCTGCCGCTGCTGGCCATGGCCGATCCGCAACGCACGCTGGCCTGGCGTGATGGTGTGGCGGTGAGCGCGGCACAGTTCCTCGATCACGTGGAACAGGTGGCCGCACGATTGCCCGACGCGCCGTCCGCGGTGAACCTGTGCGAGGACCGCTACGCTTTTCTCGTTTCTTTCTGTGCCCTTGCGCGCCGCGGCCAGGCCAACCTGCTACCGCCCTCGCGCGCGCCACAGGCGGTCGATGAGGTCATGGCGGCCCATCCCGGCTGCTATGCGTTGGGCGAGCAAGCGCTGCAGCCGGCGCCCTTGGGCTACCTGCCATTGCCGCTGCTGGAGACCGGGGCGGCAACGCTGGCAACCGCTGTCGCGCCGGCGATTCCCGCCGCGCAGACGGTGACGGTCGGCTATACCTCCGGTTCCACCGGCACGCCCCGCGCCAATGCCAAGAGCTGGCGCAACCTGCATGCCAGCACGGCGGGCAACCTGGCGATGCTGCATGCCGTGGCCGGCCCGGCGTTTGCCGTGGTGGCCACGGTGCCGCCGCAACATACCTACGGCATCGAGATGTCGGTGCTGCTGCCGCTGCTGGGTGCGGTGGCCGTCCATGCGGGGCGGCCGTTCTTTCCCGCCGATGTGGCTGCTGCATTGGCCGAGGTGCCGGCACCGCGCGTGCTGGTGACCACTCCGGTGCACCTGCGCGCGCTGGTCGAATCCGGTGTCGAATTGCCGCCGCTGGCGGCCGTGTTGTCGGCCACGGCGGCCATGCCGCCGGCCTTGGCGCGGGCGGCCGAGCAACGTTTTGGCGCGCCGCTGCTGGAAGTGTTCGGCTCCACCGAGACATGCGCGTTTGCCAGTCGACGGCTCACTGCCGACGAAGACTGGACGCTGTATCCGGACGTCCATCTGCACCCGCAGCCGGATGGCACCCGCATCGAGGCACCACAGCTCGACATGCCGGCCACGCTGGCCGATATCGTCACGTTGCATGACGAGGGGCGCCGCTTCCGCCTGTGCGGCCGCCATGCCGATCTGCTGGAAATCGCCGGCAAGCGCGCGTCGCTGGGCGACCTCACCCGTCGCCTGCTGGCCGTGCCTGGCGTACAGGACGGCGTGGTATTCCAGCTTGAGGACGCCGATGCCATCGGCGTGCGCCGCATCGCCGCGCTGGCCGTGGCGCCGGCGTTGGACGAAGCGGCCATCCTCGATGCCTTGCGCCAGTCGGTCGATCCGGTGTTCCTGCCACGTCGACTGCGCCGGGTCGAGGCGTTGCCACGCAACGAGACCGGCAAGCTGCCGCGTGCCGAGCTGCTGGCCTTGCTCGGCTAACGCTGCCTTCGCAGTCCTGCGGAACGCGTACCGGCACCACGCTCCGGCGCGTCATTCGGGCCTTGCACGCCGCTGTCTGGAATAACTTCGAACTCCCGCAGTCGCGTGTGGCACATGTCGAAATCGGTTTTTGCTCGTCATTCCTGCGAAGGCAGGAATCCAGTGGCTGTACGGCCTGAGCAGGCGTAACCGCCACTGGATCCCGGCCTGCGCCGGGATGACGAGCGGGATAGGTATTCGCACTCGAATGTCGAGTCGCCGTCTTGCTGCATTCCGCGCGATCGACAAGGAAGGCCGTCGTTCTGCCGTTACAATAGCCAGCCATCCACGCGGCAACCCTTCGGAGTCCACCTCATGAAAGTCCTGGTCATCGGCAACGGCGGTCGCGAACACGCGCTGGCGTGGAAACTCAAGCAGTCGCGGCGCGTCGATGAGGTGATCGTGGCGCCAGGCAATGCCGGCACCGCGCGCGAGCGTGGCGTGCGCAACGCCGACGTGGCTGTGACCGATCTCGACGGCCTGCTGAAGCTGGCGCAGGACGAGAAGATCGGCCTGACCGTGGTCGGCCCCGAAGTGCCGCTGGTGGCCGGCGTGGTGGACAAGTTCCGTGGCGCCGGCCTGCGCATTTTCGGGCCGCGCGCGATTGCCGCGCAGCTGGAAGGTTCCAAGGCCTTCGCCAAGGACTTCCTGCTCCGCCACAACATCCCGACGGCGCACTATGCCGTGTTCACCGAGCTGGAACCCGCGCTGGCCCATGTGCGCAAGCACGGCGCTCCGATCGTCATCAAGGCTGATGGCCTGGCCGCCGGCAAGGGCGTGGTGGTGGCGTTGACCCAGTCCGACGCCGAGCTGGCACTGCACGACATGCTCGGTGCGCACGCCTTCGGCGATGCCTCCGCCCGCGTGGTGATCGAGGAATTCCTCGACGGCGAGGAAGCCAGCTACATCGTGATGAGCGACGGCCAGCACGCGCTGCCGATGGCTTCCAGCCAGGATCACAAGCGCCGCGACGAAGGCGATCTCGGTCCCAACACCGGCGGCATGGGCGCGTACTCGCCCGCGCCGGTGGTCACGCCCGAGGTCGAGCAGCGCATCCTCAAGCAGGTGATCGAACCCACCTTGCGCGGCATGGCCGTCGAGGGAGCGCCGTTCATCGGCTTCCTCTACGCCGGCCTGATGATCGACAAGCAGGGCAACCCCAAGGTCATCGAGTTCAACGTGCGCTTCGGCGATCCGGAAACCCAGCCGATCATGTTGCGGCTGAAGTCCGACCTGGTCGAACTGATCGAGGCCGCGCTCGATGGCGAGCTGCACCATACCCGCGCGCAATGGGACGTGCGCCCGTCGCTGGGCGTGGTGATGGCCGCTGGCGGCTATCCCGGCAAGGTGAAGAGCGGCGACGTGATCGACGGCCTCGACGGCGATTTTGGACCCGACGCCAAGGTCTTCCACGCCGGGGCGAAGCTCGATGCGCAAGGGCGCGTGGTGACGGCGGGCGGTCGCGTGCTCACGGTTTGTGCGCTCGGCACGGACATCGCCACTGCGCGCGAAAACGCCTATGCCGCCGTGGAGAAGATCCGTTTCGACGGCGCGTTCTGCCGGCGCGATATTGCGCACCGGGCATTGCATCGGTCGTAGGAATTCACCGGCGCGGCGGCAAGGTACGAGTTTGCTTGTGCGCTTTGTCTTGATCGCGCAACGACAGAATTTCATCTGGGCGGATAGACGTCCAGATGGCGGCGTTTGCTTGAACGGAACGCCGCCGCCCCGGTGATCGAGGCGTGGAAAATCAGGGCAGCGTGATGGTCAGGCTGGCGGTGCGCGCCGGCATTTGCACCAGGTCGTGGTAGGCGGCCAGGCGATGGGTGGTGTCCTTCTGCAGCGCCACGTGCAGCGAGAAGTAACCGATAAGCCCGGCCACGACCAGCACGGCGGCGGCAGCCCACAACGGGACGGTGCGGCGCAGGACATTGGCGACGCGATCCGGTGGCGCCCAGTGCGGCGCAAAGCCGGTGCGCTTGCCTTTCAGGTAGACGATCTCGTCGCCCAGGCGTGCGGTGAGATAGCCGAGTTTCTCGCTGCCTTCCAGGCGGTACTTGCCCTCGAAGCCGAGCAGCAGGCAGAAGTAGCACACCTCCAGCGACTGCAGCCGTGCGGCGCCCTGGGCACGCAATTGTTCCAGCCGCACGAAGAAATTCTCGCCGGCCAGGTGGTCGCCGAACAGCGCCAGCTGCAGGGGCTTGCGCGCCCACTCCTCGCGGAAGCTGCAGGTGGAGCCGAGGATGGCCTCGTCCACCACGGCGCAATAGGCGTACTTGGCAGCATGGACATCCTCGGCGGGGATGCCCTCGCGGCTGGCGTTGCGTTCCATGTTGGCCAGGAACTGGCGCACCGCGTCGGCGAACGGCTGCTCGGCCAGCGGCACCTGGCCACGCTTGATCAGCAGCAGCATGTAGAAGCCGTCCGACATCAGGTCGAGCAGGCTGCGCGGTGCGCCGGCGGCCGGGGCGGCAGGCGTGGCGGCGGGTTGGGGCGTGCGGTTGTCCGTCATGGCGTGAGTGCGATCAGTTCAAGCTTGAGTTCGGGGATGCCCGAAGGCACGTAGATCATGATCGATTGCGATTTCAGCATGCGCTCGTAGAGCGGGCCGCGCGCCTCGACCGCGAAGTAGGTGCTGCCGGGGCGCACCGGGATGGCCGCGGGAATCTGCGGCGAATGGCTGAGGCTGACGCCGGGGAGCGCCGACAGCACGGCTTTCTCCACGTCGTCGGGGGCGCCGATCTTGAAGCGCACCGGCACCACGCTGACCAGTTCGGCGGCAGGCATGGCCGCGCCCACGGCAAGGTAGAACGCGGACTTCTCGTCGATGCGTTGCGAGTCGATCCGGCCCAGGTGGTACGACGGGCGAACCTCGGTCAGGCTGATGCCGAAGTAGCGCGCGGAAATCACCGTGTCGATCAGTTCGCGGATGATCTTGAACAGTTTGTCGAAGCCGGGGCCGGGCTCGGCGTGGTTGTATGCGGGCAGGTCGGAAAGCTGGTGCGCCGGCGAGAACGTCAGCAGCGAGCCGGCCAGCCGCAGCAGTTCCTGGTGCAATCGTTCGGGTGCCAGGCCCGGATGCTGGTACAGGTGCGCCAGCGCCGCGAATGCGGCATTGGCGGTGTGCAGCAGCCAGAACGAGGCAATGTCACCCGAGCGGAACTCGATGATGTTTTGCGAGGGTTCGCGGTGCAGGCCGATCAGTGCCTGCGCCTTCGCCTGCAGCGCATCGAGCAGGCGCCGCAGTTGCAGGAACAGGGTGGGTGATGCGCGCAGGCTTACCGAGGGCGGCACGTAGTGCGCATCGGCCTCGAAGCTGCCGGTGCTGCTGCGGCGCAGCCGGATCAGCGGCACCGTGACGTAGGCGTCGCGCGACTGATCGTCGGTGAGCAGGCGCACCGATTTCTTCAGGTAGGCCAGCTCCGCTTCCGCGGCGTCGGAATAGACGTCGGCGGTGGCCACGTCGTTCTGCACGTAACGGGCGGTGGCATCGGTGGCGTCGCGCGCGCAGTTGCCGCCGTATTCCTTCAGCAGCGGCAGGGCGAGATAGATGGTGACTTCCTGCGTGCCCGGCGGCAGGCTGTCCAGCGAAATCGGCGGCGGCAGTTCGTCGGCATCCGGGGCGGTGTACAGCTCGCCATCGGGGAAGACCACCGACACCTGCAACGGGCGCAGCGTGCCGGTCGCCAGGCTCTGGTTGTCGAAACGCAGCTGGCGCACGCCCCAGCCGTACGGGTGCAGCGCCTGGCTGGTCTCGTGCAGACGCGACTCGTGATAGGCGTCCTGGCGTTGGAAATGTTGCGGGCGAAGGAACAATCCCTCGCCCCAGAATAGCTTGGCTGCTTGACTCACGTGAGCCTCGTCCTGATCCGTGGGTTGACGTGGATGCGGGCGACTGCGTGCCGCGCCGATCCATGGCAAGTGCCGTCGGCAAGCGTGGCTTGCAGCACGGCGTGATGGGGCAAATGCGCGCTCATGAGCCCGGCTTCGGGCAATGCACGGAGGCCAGCGAGCCCGGATTGTCCGGCAGCTCGGTGACCAGCGCGCCGGCCGTGGATGACATTGCGCAGGCATGCACGCCCAAGGTGATGCCGCTGGCAGTCGAACGCTTCACGTCGTAGGCGAAACGCCAGCGTTGCGCCGCCGGCGCGCGGAAAAGCGCCACGAAAGCGAGGTAGCGCGTATCCAGCGGCATGTGTTCGGTGCTGATGTAACGCTGGTCCGGCAGCAGCAGCATCTCGCGACTGTCGATCAAATCGTCGCCCAGCGCCGCCTGGGTCTTGCTCTTGTCGAGGAAGTCGTCGAACGGTGTCTGCTTGAACCGCTCCAGCGAACGCAGGTGGTACACCTTCACCACCAGCGCCAGCGCCTTGCGGCTCTGGCCGGCATTGAGGTTCTGCGCGGTGAAGATGCGCAGGGGCAATTGCTGTTCGGTGGGCGCCGGTGGCGCGGGCTTGGCCAGGCCGACCGCCTGCATCATCCGCTCGATCGTGCCGGTCGTGGCGTTCGCCTGGGTCGCTGCATCATCGACCTGGCTCGCCGTATTGCTGGCCGACGAGGGCATCGAGCCGCCACTGCTGGCGCAGCCGGCGAGCAGCAGGATCATCGACGCGGCAAGACAGTGAAGGAGGCGGCGGGGAGGGAAGTGCATGTCCATGTATGCGAAAAATGTCCGTGGAATTTTCACAGGGAACAGCGCGACGTGTTGTAGTCGATCCCTGACAACGCTGTATGAATCGGGCTCCCCGTGAGTTGCCGTCGATCGATTCCGGCCGTGCGTTGCAGGTTTCCTGCACTCTGCAAACGCAGTCGCAGCATCATCATAAAGGCGATAAGTGCGATTTTCTTCATGATGAAACAACACATCGACAGATTGTGATAACTGGCTTGCGTTTCCGCGGATTGCGGGTTGCATCACCATGCGTACTCGTATAGAAAGTCGGCCGAATACCGTCGCATCTGGAGCGCCTTTCACGAGGTCCGCGACGTCGTCAATACGGGATGACATGGAGATTTACCGGTGAAGATGGCTCACGTACGTGCCGCGATGTTGCTGCTGCTGATTCCCGCCTTCGCCGGATGCAGCATGCTGCATCGGTCCAAGACCAAGCCGGTTGCCGTGCATCCCTACGACCAGTTGATGCAGCAGGCCGATGCCCGTTACAACGCACAGGATGTCGACGGCGCCAAGGCGCTTTACAGCAAGGCGGCCGCCGCCGACCCCACGCGCGAGAATCCTTGGTATCGCCTCGCCCAGATCAATTTCGATCAGCAAAACTACGGCCGTGCCATCGTCGATGCGCAGGAAGTGCTGCAACGCAATCCGTCCGACAGCAATGCCGAGAGCATTCTCACCGTGGCGGGCCTGCGCGTGGCCGTGCAGGCCCTTGGACGCCTGCACGACGAGTCCAATCAGCAAGGGCCGGCGCATGTCGAAGCCGAGAAGCTCGCCGCGAAAATGCGCGAGACACTCGGCCAGAGCGTGCTGGTACCACCCGAGGCCAAGCCGGTCGAGCGCAAGCCCGTTCGGCGTCGCGTCACTCGGCATGTCGCGCCGGCACCCCGTCCCGCAGCGGCTCCCGCCCCTGCGCCCGCTCCATCCGCCCCGGCCAGTGACAACCCGTTCCAGGCATTGCCTGGCGGCAGCCTCTGACACCGAGCTACCCGCTACAGGCCCATCATCGGAGAGATACTCATGGCCAAGAAGGAAAGCATCCAGAAGCGCCTACAGAAGGTGCGTCCACCTCGTGTTCAGCTGACCTACGAGGTGGAGAAGGGCGATGCCATCGAACAGAAGGAACTGCCCTTCGTCGCGGGCGTGCTGGGCGATTTCAGCGGCAACCCCGAACAGGCCCTGCCGCGTCTGCGCGATCGCAAGTTCGTCAATATCGATCTCGACAATTTCGATGACGTGATGTCGGGCATGGCGCCGCGCGCCACCTACCGCGTGCCCAATACCATCGGCGGCGAAGGCGAATTCGGCATCGAGCTGAAGTTCAAGTCGATCGACGATTTCCGCCCGGAAGCCGTGGTGCAGCAGGTCGAGCCGTTGCGCAAACTGCTCGAGGCCCGCAGTAAGCTGGCCGATTTGCGCAACAAGCTGGCCGGCAACGAGAAGCTTGAGGACATCCTCAACGATGTGCTCACCAACACCGAGAAGCTCAAGCAGCTGGGTGTCGAAGCAGGCGAGGATCAGGCATGAACACCGACGCTGCGGGTAGCGCCGTCAAACAGGCCGAAGCCGTCGAAGGCGATGGCCTGCTCGACCAGATCGTCGAACAGAGTCGCGTCGCCAAGTCCGGCGCGGAACACCAGCGTGCCAAGGACATCATCTCCGAGCTGGCTCGCGAGGTGATGAGCGGCACCGTGGTCGTCTCCGACAACCTCAACCGAACCCTCGACGCCCGTGTGGCCGAGCTCGATCAGATGATCTCCGAGCAGCTCAGCGCGGTGATGCATGCCGCCGAGTTCAAGGCGCTCGAGTCCAGCTGGCGCGGCCTGCATTACCTGTGCGAGCAGACCTCCACCGGCGCCATGATGAAGATCAAGGTGCTCAACGCGTCGAAGAAGGAACTGAACCGCGACTTCAAGTCCGCGCTCGACTTCGACCAGAGTACGTTGTTCAAGAAGGTCTACGAGGAAGAATTCGGCACCTTCGGCGGTGCGCCGTTTGGGGCCCTGCTGGGCGATTTCCAGATTGGCCGGCAGCCCGAGGACATGTATTTCATGGAGCAGATGTCGCACGTCGCGGCCGCTGCCCATGCGCCGTTCATTTCCGCGGCCGCTCCCGAATTGATGGGGTTGGAAAGCTTTGCCGACCTTGGCAAGCCGCGCGACCTGGCCAAGGTGTTCGATACGGTCGAATACGCCAAGTGGAAATCGCTGCGCGAATCCGAGGATGGGCGCTACGTCAGCCTCACCCTGCCGCGCTTCCTCGGTCGCCTGCCCTACAACCCGAAGGATGGCACCACGGTCGAGGGTTTCAACTTCGTCGAGGACGTGGACGGCACTGACCACATGAAGTACCTGTGGTGCAACACCGCCTACGCCTTCGGTGCGCGTCTCACCCACGCGTTCGAAGACTTTGGCTGGTGTGCAGCAATTCGCGGTGTCGAAGGTGGTGGCCTGGTCGAGGACCTGCCCACCCACACCTTCCGCACGGACGACGGCGAAGTGGCGCTCAAGTGCCCCACCGAAATCGCCATCACCGACCGTCGCGAGAAGGAACTCAGCGACCTCGGCTTCATCCCGCTGGTGCATTGCAAGAACACCGATTACGCGGCGTTCTTCGGTGCGCAATCGGTGCAGAAGCCGCGCAAGTACAACACCGATGCGGCCAATGCCAATGCGGCGCTTTCCGCACAGTTGCAGTACATCTTCGCGGTGTCGCGAGTGGCGCACTACCTGAAGGCGATGATGCGCGACAAGATTGGCAGCTTCGCCTCGACCTCCAGCGTGGAATCGTTCCTCAACCGCTGGATCACCCAGTATGTACTGCTGGATGACAACGCAACGCAGGAAGCCAAGGCCCAGTTCCCGTTGCGTGAAGCATCCATCCAGGTGTCGGAAGTGCCGGGCCGCCCCGGTGCCTACCGCGCGGTGGCTTTCCTGCGTCCGCATTACCAGCTCGACGAGCTTTCGGTATCGCTGCGGCTCGTGGCGGAGCTGCCTTCCTCGGTGAAGAGCTGATCGCTCCAGCCGAATTGCAAGAAGCGCGTACCTCCTGTCGGGTACGCGTGAAGTTCCAACCCTCACTATCCACTTTCCGTCAAGGATGAAATCATGAAGGACATCTACATCAAGTTCGGCAATCCGGCCATCAAGGGTGAATCGCAGGACAAGGATCACCCGCAATGGATCGAGGCCAGCTCCTGGACCCATCACATCGCGCAGCCGAAGTCGGCCACCGCTTCCACCTCGGGCGGTTTCACCGCCGAGCGTTGCGAGCATGGCGACATGGTGTTCACCAAGGACATCGACGTGGTCAGCCCGCAGCTGTTCCAGTCGTGCTCCGGCGGCACCACCTTCGACGAGGTGACGATCGATTTCATGCGTGCCGATGGTGAAGGCAAGCGCGTGAAGTACCTGGAAATCCTGCTGAAGAAGGTCATCGTGGCCAGCGTGACGCCGTCGGTGCAGACCGAAGGCCTGCCCACCGAAACGTTCGCGCTGAAGTACGCCGCCGTGCAGTGGCGCTACACCCAGCAGAAGATCGGCGGCGGCCAGGGCGGCAGCTCGCAGGGTGCCTGGAGCCTGACCAAGAACGACAAGACCTACAACGTCTGATCGTTTGACGGATGGTGTGGTGTCGCGGTCATCCGCGACACCACATTGATTCGGGCGGAAAGTTTCCGACAGTTCGTCGGCGGCCCGCCACGGCCCGGCGGAGGAATCGGATCATGAAAGGCTTCGAGCCGAGCCTGCTGGACAAGCTGTTCGACGACGCACCACGCGAAGCCGCGTACGGCATGGTCAAGCGACTGTCGAACGAGGAATTCAAGGATTCGGTGGCGCGTGACGTCGAAGGTCTGCTGAACAATCGCTTCGTGGTGGCCGAGGACGTGCTCAAGCGCTTCCCCCACTGCCAGCGCTCGCTTGCCACCTATGGCATCCATGATTTCTCCGGACGCAGCCTGGCCAGTTCGGACGACCGTGCGTTCATCTGTCACTCGCTGGAACTGGCAATATCCCGGCACGAGCCGCGCCTGACCAATGTCCGCGTGCTGCTGGACCAGGGCCAGCGCACCACCGGAGCACTGCGCTTTTCCATCAGCGCCCTGCTGGTGGTGCACCCATCGCGCGAACCGATCAATTTCGACGCCTTGCTGCAACCCACCACGCTGCAGTACTCGGTCAGTCGCAACCGGCGTGCGGCGGCATGACCTCGATAGATCACGACAAAGGAGACCAGACATGACATGGACTTATCATCAATCGACCGGTGTGATCGATCACGATGGCATGAACGTGGGCACCGGCTATGCGGGCAAGGGAAAGTGCCGCAACGTGCCTCACGCGCAGATCCATTCGAAGGAAGGGCCGTTGCCGCAAGGCCGATATACCATCGCCAGCCATTTTGTTGATGACTCGGCCGCCGGCAAGAATTCGCTTCGACTCACCCACGATTCGAAGAATCGAATGTACGGGCGTTCCCGGTTCCTGATTCACGGCGATGATTCCGGGCATGTCGGCGATTCGTCAGAGGGCGGCATCGTTGCCTCCTACAACATTCGCCAGCTGATGTTGCACAGCGGCGACAAGGCTTTGGTCGTGGTGCCGTGAGATATGAGCTGCGGCCAACCCCGCATTCGGACTGACACTCGTCATGCGTGGTCGACCAGCCAGGATTTGCCTCGTCCCACAGGGTGCTGACAAACAAATATTCCCCCAGGCATCAAAGATCGGAAGTCGAGCCAAGCTGAGGGGCACGCAGGTGTCCGGAAACCCTTGAGAACCCATGGAAGACCTGCTCCCCTACTACGAACGTGAATTGGCATTCCTGCGACGTTACTCGCGGGATTTTGCCGAGCGCTATCCGAAGATCGCGGGTCGTTTGCTGCTGGTCGGTGACATCAGCGAAGACCCGCATGTCGAGCGACTGATCGAGTCGTTTGCGCTGATGGGCGCGCGCATCTCCAAGAAGATCGAGGACGACTACCCGGAATTCACCGAGGCGCTGCTGGAAGTGCTTTACCCGCACTATCTGCGCCCGTTTCCCTCCTGCTCGATCGCCCATTTCGATCTCGGCAAGTCCGGGGCGCAATTGTCGGCACCGGTATCGATTCCGCGTGGCACCGAACTGTTGTCGCGCCCGGTGCGTGGCGGCCCGTGTCGCTTCCGCACTGCCTACGACGTCCATCTCACGCCGCTGCGCATTGCCGCGGCGCAATTCCAGCCGGTGGCCCAGGTGCCGCCGCATGTACGTCTGCCGGCGCAGTCGTGTGCACAGATCACGCTGCGTTTCGAACTGCAGTCCCAGCACGCATCGCTGGGCGCTCTTGGCGTGGAGCGGGCACGCGTGTTCATCGATGGCGAGCCCTCGTTCTGCGCGGTATTGCGTGACACGCTCGCGTTGAAGGTGGATCGCGCCTACGTGGAGGCGGGCGACGGCGGGCGCTGGACGCGCCTGGACGGCAATCCGTTCGCACCGGTCGGCATGGCCGACGACGAGGCGCTGATCGATTACCCGGCGCGTTCGCACCCGGCGTATCGCCTGTTGACCGAACTGTTCGCCTTCCCCGAGAAGTTCGGTTTCTTCGACATCGACTTGCGCCGCGCTGGTGCCCTCGGTGGCAAGCAGTTCGCGCTGCACCTGATCCTGCGCGACGTGGCTTCCGATTCGGTACCGGCGCGTTTGCTCGAAGGACTGGCGCCGGCCAACGTGCTGCTTGGCTGCACGCCGGTGGTCAATCTGTTCCAGCAGCATGCCGAGCCGATTCGCATCACCCACACCAGCACGTCTTATCCGGTGGTGGCCGACGCCCGCCGCGCTTACGCCTACGAAGTACACGCGATCGACAGCGTGGCGCGCGTGCAGCAGACCGCGCAAGGCGAGTCCGTCGTCGAATTCCGCCCGTTCTATTCGTTGCGCCACGGTGAGAATCCCGAGCGAACCGAGCATTACTGGGTGGCTACCCGCAATGATGCGGTGGCCCAGCAGAGCCCCGGCTACGAGCTGGAGCTGTCGATGGTGGACGTGAATTTCGACCCGGTGACGCCCAAGACCGACGTGCTCAGCCTGGAGCTGACCTGCAGCAATCGCGACCTGCCATCGCAGCTGGCCTATGGCGTGCCTGGTGGCGATCTCACCATGGAAGGCGGTTCGGTGGCGCGCAGCATTTCGCTGTTGCGCAAACCTACCGCGTCGCTGCGTTTCGATACGGGCCGCGGCGCGCAGTGGCGATTGATTTCGCACTTGTCGCTGAATCACATCTCGCTGGTCGAAGGGGGCGCCACGGCGTTGAAGGAAATGCTGCGCCTGTACGACCTGCCGCGCTCGGCTACGTCGGCGCGGCAGATCGACGGCATCGCCAGCCTGGAACATCGAGCCGTGACCACGTGGCTGCCCGGCCGGCATTTCGCCAGCGTGGCCCGTGGCACGGAAATCCGCATCGGCATCGACGAGGATCATTTCGTCGGTACCGGCATTCATGCGTTCGCGAGCGTGCTCGACCATTTCTTCGGGCTGTACGTGCACGCCAACAGCTTCACCCAACTTGTCCTGCTGTCCAGTCGCAGCGGCGAGGAACTGATCCGATGTCCGGCGCGAAGCGGCGAATCGACCCTGGTGTAGCGCAGCGGCTGCTCGACGCGCCGCATCGCTTCCAGTTTTTCCAGGCCGTGCGCGTACTGGAGCACTTGTTCGTGCGCAACGGTGCGCGTCCGCAGGACGTGGTGACGCGCAAGCTGCGTTTCCGCAACACCTTGTCGATGGGTTTCCCGGCCAGCGAAATCGAGCAGCTGCGCGCCTATGCCGCGGACGACGCGCCACTGCCGATGTCCGAGGATGGCCAGTCGCCAGCCTGGAATGCGCTGGCGGAAGTCGACCTGACCCCGGCCTTCATGGGCATGCTGGGCGGCCGTGGCGTGTTGCCGTACGGCTATACCGAGCAGCTTGGCGAGCGGGAGACCTATCACCGCGACCATGCCGCGCGTGCCTTCCTCGACATCTTCAACAACCGCGCCATGGCCTTGTTTTACGGCGCATGGAAGAAGTACCGGCTGGCGTTCCAGTATGAACTGGACAAGCGCGAGCGCTTCCTGCCGCTGGTAATGTCGCTGGCCGGCATGGGTTCGCCGGCATTGCGTTCACGCCTGGCGGAAGGCGAGGGCGCGGTGTTCGACCAGGCCATCGCCTATTACAGCGCCGGCATCGGCCAGCGCCCGTTGTCCGCGGCCTTCCTGCAGCGCATGTTGCGCGAGTACTTCGACGCCGATATCCGGCTGGAGCAATTCGTCGGCGCGTGGTACGCGGTGCCCCCCGAACAGCGCTCACGTCTGGGCGAAGGCAATGCCGTGCTCGGTCGCAATGCCTTGTCCGGCGAGCGCGTATGGCAGCGCGACCTGCGCATGCGCCTGTGGGTCGGTCCGCTGCGGCGCACGCGTTTCGAGGAATTTCTGCCCGGCGGCAAGGCCTCCGCGGCACTGGCCAAGTGGCTGACCCTGCTGGGTGGCGATTCACTCGAATACGAAGTGCGCCTGGTGCTGCACAAGGACGACGTGCGTTCCACCGGGCTCACGCCTCTCAACGGCGGCCGGCTTGGCTGGGATGCCATCGTCAATACCCAGCCCGCGAACGACCATCGCGCCGACGCCAGCTATCTCGTACACACTCTGAACTAAGGCACTCACCGGATGAGCATCAACCTCAAGACCCTGATCGGCAAACTGGACGATACCTGCCGCCATGCCGCGGAACGCGCCGCCAACCTGTGCATGGCGCGCGGGCATTACGAGGTGGATCTGGAGCATCTGTTCCTGGCGCTGCTGGAACAGCCGACCAGTGACTTTGCCGTTATCGCCCGCCACAGCGGCGTGAGCCTGGAACAATTGGAGCGCGACCTTACCACCGAGATTTCGCGTTTCCGTGATGGCAATACGCGCACCCCGGTGTTTTCCTCGCGCCTGCCGACGCTGTTCGAGCATGCCTGGCTGATTGCATCGCTGGACTCACACACCACCCGCATTCGCAGCGGGCACTTGTTGCTGGCCCTGCTCACCCAGGCCGAGCTGGCGCAGCTGGCGCAGCGTGCCTCGGCGCAGTTCGCACGGTTCAAACTGGACGAGATCAAGCACGATTTCGTCAAACTCACCCGGGGTTCGAGCGAAGCCGGCGAAAGCGTGGGTTTTGCCGATGCGCAGGCCGGCGAGGGCGATGAAGGCGATGTCGCGGCACCTGCGCCGAACGCGTTGGGCAAGACGCCTGCGCTGGATCAGTTCACCACCAACCTTACCCAGCGCGCGCGCGACGGCAAACTCGATCCGGTAGTCGGGCGCGACACCGAGATCCGCCAAGCCATCGACATCCTGATGCGTCGCCGCCAGAACAACCCGATCCTCACCGGCGAAGCCGGCGTGGGCAAGACCGCCGTGGTCGAAGGCCTGGCCCTGAAGATCGCCGACGGCGACGTGCCGCCGCCGCTGGAAGGCGTCGAGCTGCACACGCTCGATATGGGCCTGCTGCAGGCCGGTGCCAGCGTGAAAGGCGAGTTCGAAAACCGCCTGAAGAACGTCATCGACGAGGTGAAGAAAAGCCCGAAGCCGATCATCCTGTTCATCGACGAGGCGCACACCATGATCGGTGCCGGCGGCTCGGCCGGCCAGAACGACGCGGCAAATCTGCTCAAGCCTGCGCTGGCGCGTGGCGAGCTGCGTACCATTGCCGCCACCACCTGGGGCGAATACAAGAAGTACTTCGAGAAAGACGCCGCGTTGGCCCGCCGTTTCCAGGTCATCAAGGTCGAAGAGCCCAGCGAGGAACTGGCCGCCGCGATGTTGCGCGGCATGGTGCCGCTGATGGAAAAGCACTTCAACGTGCGCATTCTCGACGAAGCCGTCACCGAAGCCTGCCGCCTGTCGCACCGCTATATCGCCGGCCGCCAATTGCCGGACAAGGGCGTCAGTGTGCTCGACACCGCCTGTGCCCGCGTGGCGCTGGGGCAGACCGCCACGCCCGCCGCGATCGACGACGCACGCAAGCAGCTTGCCCGGCTGGCCGCCGAAGTCAGTGCGCTGGAGCGCGAAGAGGCCGCCGGCAGCACGCATGACAAGCGCCTTGCTGCGCTGCGAGCGCAGCAAGCGGAGGTGCAAGCGAAGCTGACATCCGACGAGCAGCGTTGGGAAGCCGAGCGTGCCGTGGTCGAGCAGATCAAGGCGTTGCGCAACGAGCTGGAAGCCGGTGCCGCCGCCATGCCGGAAGCGACTGTCGATGCGCAAACCATCGAAGCGGGCCAACCTGTTGCCTCCAAAAAGAAGAAAGCCGCGAGCAAGTCCGTCGATGTGCACCCGGGCAAGGCCAGGCTGCAAAAACTCTACGACGAGCTGGCAGCACTGCAAGGCGAAGCTCCGCTGATTTCAATCCAGGTCGACGGCATCGTCATCGCCGAAATCGTCGCCGCGTGGACCGGCATTCCGCTGGGCAAGATGGTGAAGGACGAAATCCGCACCGTGCGCCAGTTGAAGCCCGCATTGCAGGCGCGCGTGATCGGCCAGGACCACGCACTCGAAGCCATCGCCCAGCGCGTGCGCACCGCGCGTGCCAACCTGGAAGACCCGAACAAGCCCAAGGGCGTGTTCCTGTTCGTCGGCCCTTCCGGCGTGGGCAAGACCGAGACTGCCTTGGCGCTGGCCGACATTCTCTACGGCGGCGAGCGCAAACTGATCACCATCAACATGAGCGAGTACCAGGAGGCCCACACGGTGTCCGGGCTGAAGGGCTCGCCGCCCGGTTATGTCGGCTACGGCGAAGGTGGCGTGCTTACCGAAGCGGTGCGCCGCAGCCCGTATTCGGTGGTGCTGCTGGACGAAATCGAGAAGGCCCACCCGGACGTGCTGGAGATGTTCTTCCAAGTGTTCGAGAAGGGCGTGATGGATGACGCGGAAGGCCGCGAGATCGACTTCCGCAACACGTTGATCATCCTCACCAGCAACGTCGGTTCGCGCGAGATCATGCAGGCCTGTCTCAACAAGCCGGCCGAGGAACTCCCTGATGCCGACGCGCTGGCCGAGCTGCTGCGCCCGGTTTTGTACAAGGCGTTCAAGCCGGCCTTCCTCGGTCGCATGAAGGTGATTCCGTATTACCCCATCAGCGACGACGTGCTGAGCCAGATTATCCATCTGAAGCTGGATCGCATTGGCAAGCGCGTGGCCGCCAACCACCAGGCCGAATTCAGCTGGGACGACGCGCTGGTGGATGCCGTGCTGGCGCGGTGCACCGAAGTGGATTCGGGCGCGCGCAACGTCGACCACATCTTGAACGGCAGCCTGTTGCCCGAGGTGGCCGACAGCGTGCTGGCGCGCATGGCCGAAGGCGGCGCGATCGCGAAGATCAAGGTTGGCGCAGACAAGCACGGCGCCTTCAAGTATTCGCTGAAGTAAGACCCCGACTGAAGTCACCCACGATTCCGGACATTCGAGCAGGACGCAACGACATGGCAGCGACGGACATTCTGCAACTTCTCTGGGGCTCGGTACGGCAGACCAATCGCCTGCTACGCCTGCATACGCCGCTGGGCGGCGACGTGCTGGTGGCCGAGCGGCTGGACGGCTGGGAGGCGGTGGACCAGGGCGGCTTCCGCTTCGAGCTGAGCGCACTGTCGCCCAACGCCATGCTGCCGCTGGATGCGCTGCTCGGCGCGCCGGTGCTGGTGGAACTGCTCACCGCCGACTCGCGCACCGACCTGCGCCCGTTTCATGGCCACGTCACCGCGTTCGAGCGGGTGGGCAGCAATGGCGGCATGGCGCGCTACACCTTGGTGATCGAACCGTGGCTGTCGCTGCTCCATCTTCGTCAGGACAGCTATGCCTTCCACGATGCCAGCGTCATCGAGATCGTCGAGCAGGTGTTTGGCCATTACACCCAGGGCGTGGTGACGCCGGCCTGGCGCTGGGAACTGGCCGATCGCTCGGTCTACCTCAAGCGCAGCCTGACCACCCAATACCAGGAATCCGACGTCGCCTTCGTCCAGCGCCTGCTGGCCGAAGAAGGCCTGTTCTACTGGTTCGAGCATGTCGGCGATGCCGCCTCGCCCAGCCTGGGTACGCACACACTGGTGCTGGCCGACAGCAACACCGCGTTCCAGCCCGGCCGTGCCCCCAGCGTGCGTTACCACCGCAGCAACGCCACCGAAAAAGACGACACCATCCAGCATTGGGCGCCGGCCCGGCGCTGGCAAACCGGTCAACTGGCCCGCGCCAGTTGGGATTACCGCACGCTGTCCACCCGCCCCGCGCAGGCGCAAGTCGATGGCCCAGCTGTTGACGCGACCGACGACGACACCGCCGGCCCCTACGCGTGGCCCAACCTCGCGACAGGGCAACGTCGTGCGCAGCAACAACTGGACGCCCGCCACGTCTGCTCCAGCCTGATCGACGGCAGCGGCAGCGTGCGCCGTCTCGCACCCGGGCAAAGCTTCCAGCTCGTCGATCATCCCACCCAAACCGCCGACGCGCTGGCCTGCCTGCGCGTGGAACACCACGCCCGCAACAACCTCGATGCGGATGTGCAGGGCGCCATCGAAAAAGCGCTCGGCAACGCGATGCAAACCCTCTCTCCTGCAGGGAGAGGGCAGGGTGAGGGACGAGTGCTCGCGACAGCCTCCCAAACGAGCCGCGATAACGAAGCCAAAAACGGCGACGTCGCCAACGACCACACCCCGCTCTACCAGAACACCTTCATCGCCCTGCCCATCGCGCGCACCTACCGCCCGCACACGCCCGCTGGCCATGGCCTGCGCCGCCATCCCGTCGCCAGCGTCAGCGGTGCGCAAAGTGCCGTCGTCGTGGGCAATGGCAACCTCATCTACACCGACCGCGACCATCGCGTCATCGTGCAACAACACTGGCAGCGTGGCGGCAACGCCGCCAACCGGCTCGATCATCCACGTGAGGCCAACGCACCGGCCGATCCCAGCGCCGGCACCTGGGCGCGCGTCAGTACGCCGCTGGCCGGTGCCAACTGGGGCAGCGCCACGTTGCCGCGCGTCGGTCAGGAAGTGTGGCTGGATTACCTGGAAGGCGACATCGACCGTCCCATCGTCATGGCCAGCCTGTACAACGGCCAAGGCAATGCCGATGCCCCATTCAATCAGCAATCCGGCGGCCCCAGTGGCGCCACCGGCAATGCCGCCGCATGGTTCACCGGCAACGAGCACGCCGGCGTGCTCTCAGGCTTCAAGAGCCAGGACCTGGCCCAGAGCGCCAGCGGCAGTGGCGGCTACCGCCAACTGCGCTTCGACGACACGCCCAATCAGGGCCACGCCCAGCTCGCCACCACTGATTACGAAAGCGCGCTGACACTCGGCCACTTCAAACAGCTGGACGATAACCAGCGCGCGGCCGATCTCGGCTACGGCGCGGCCCTGTCCACGCTGGCGCAAGGCGCTGTGCGCGGCGGCACCGGCCTGTTGCTCAGCAGCGCGCCCGGCAGTAGCCAAATGGATGCCAGCGCGGCCATCGGCGTGCTCGATCAAAACACCCGGCTCGCGCAAAGCCTCACCGACGTCGCGCAAAAGCAGCAAGCCGGACTGCCCGGTGAACCGGCACCGGACAAGCTCAATGCCGTCGCCGCACAAACCCAAACCAGCCAGCACCTGGCCGGAACACGCGAAGGCGCAAGCGCCGGTGCCGGCATCGGCGGTGGCGAAGGCAGCGTCATCGCCTGGAGCAAGCCGCATCTGGTCTCCCACGGACAGGACGGATTGGTCACCGTCACGCCAAAGCATCACATGTGGATCAGCGGCACCGACACCTTGCTCAGCGCCGGTCAGGATCTCAACCTCGTCGCGCAAGGCCAATGGAGCGCAGTCGCCGCCCAAGGCATCGCCCTGTACGCCCAAGGCAGCGATGCCGGCAGCCGGCCCGTCAAGCCAACCGGCATCAAACTGCACGCCGCCAGCGGACAAGTCAGCGTGCAAGCGCAGCAGGACCAAGCCGACTTCGCCGCACAAAAGGCCATCACCATCTCCAGCAGCACCGGCAGCATCAACGCCAGCGCCAAGCAACACCTCCTGCTCACCGCCGCCGGCGCCTATCTCAAGATTCAGGGCGGCGATATCGAAATCGGTGCGCCGGGCAAGGCGGAGTTCAAGGGGGCGCAGCGGGAAATCGCCGGGCCGCAGTCTGCGAATACGTCGCAAGTAGCCCTGGCCAGGGCCAAGGTCAAGCTGTGCGAATTCAAGACGCAGCGCGCGGACGGCAATGGTGCGGCGATTGCATGAGGCGCGGCCAGTGAGCGTATTCGATCATCGACTGATCCAGTCCCACGATTACGCGATCATCAATCCACTGCAGGTGGACATCGGCGTGTGGGGTGGCTTCCATGCCAAGGCTGCGGTTCCGTGGGTGTTCAGGGGTCAGCCGGAGTTGTTTCCGCGATTGATCGACTTGAATATCTTGTCGTTCGAGCGGCGTGTCGCCTTGGTCGATCTGGCCGAAGACTGGTCGCAAGGCCACGACCACCCCATGTTCTCGGCGCTATTGAAATCCGACGAGCCCCGCGATCAGGTCGTGCAGCATCTTGCACGTACCATGCATGTGCGACGGAGCGGCAAGGACAGGGTGTTTCGCTTCCACGACCCACGCGTTTTTCGACATCTGTTCTGGCTGTTCGATCCGTCGCAGATGAACGCCCTGCTTGGCCCGGTGGACACGTGGACTTGGCACACGGCAGCCGACGACTGGCAGAGTTGTGCAAGGCAAGGGAGTGCGGCATCCATGTTGCACATCCGTGCGGATCAGTGGCCGACCCTGTTGCGGATGGAAGACATCAACGTGGTGCTGACAGCCCTGGCCGACGCAATGCCTTCGCTCGCGTCGGAAGAAAAGCTGGTACGCCATATCGACGATCTGCTGGTGGAGTCTTCGCACACTTGGGGCATGACCGCGCCGGACGACCGCCAGTTGTTCGCTTTCCAGGCCATTCGCTTTCACCCGCGCATCCATGCGCACCCGGTGTTGAAGACCAGGCTTGCCCAAGTTCGAGACGGCAAGCAAAGTTATGTCGGCGCGTGCGCCGACCTAGATGACGCGGCCATGTTGCAACTGGCTGAAACCGCGACAAACTACAAGGACGACCCATGAGCACGACCTGTCCGTTTTGCCAGAAAAAGAGCGATCCCTGCCCGTTCTGCGAGCGCCCGGGGCTGCCTATCCTGCCTTTGCGCTATGCCATCGTGCGAGCCGATCGTGGTAGCGCACCGGCGTTGTCGGCTCCCTTCGGGGTAGGAGCAAGCAGTATTTCCCTTCCTGCCAAGGTCGCGCATTACACGACGCGTCTCCTGCGCCCGGGTTACCTGTATGCCTACGACGAGAATCGTCGCAAATGGTATGCATACGTGGTAACCGAAGAATCCTACCTTTACGATTTCGTGCCGGGAAAAACCCCGCCGGATGTCGCCAAGCTCAGGTTCCAGTGCCATCGCCAGGGTGATGCGCTGCTCGCACGCTGCATCAAGATCGAGGATGCCGACAAGGCTGGCGTCGTGTGGGTGGGCTTTTCGGATACGCCATGGACGCCTGCCGTACTCAAGAAGCACGATGGCGACGATGGACGCAGCTACCGCGCGGCGCATATGCGCAAGATCGATGTCGCGGCGTGGCTTGAGGGCGGCAGGCAAACGCATGCCGTGCCGATGGGCGAGTTGACGAGCCGTGTCGCCGAATTCGCGGCGGCTGCCAGAGAGCAGCCCAGGTCCACGACATTATTTGGCGTGATCGGCAAGATGTACGACACGACGGCACGATACACGCGAGCGCTACTTGAAATCCCTGCCTTCGACTTCTCGCCGCACAAGTTCGTTGATGCCAGTGCGCAGGCGGCAGAATTTCTGGCGGAGGCGAATGCGGCCTGCACCATTCACAAGCCGGCATTGCTGGCTCTGGACGATGCCACGGGCATCACCATGGAGTTGAACCAACTGGCCCAGCATCGCGCCGTGGAGTGGACGGAAGAGCCCGAGCGCAAATGGAAGTTCCAGACCGCTACGACCATCGAGTCGATCAAGGCTGCCGTTGGCAACGGCGCTGTCAAGCAGGAAAGCGCCGACCGCAAGCATCACGCGGAGGCCGAGCATTCCGTGTTGAGCCTGATGATGCCGACCATTACACGTCAGATCACGCGACCGGGCTGGCAAGACCGCGTCGGCGTCATCAGTCCGGCGGAACAGTTGGAGATCAACAAGCACGCTTGGGAAAAGTACCAGACGTGCTATGACGATCCAGGACGGAAGAATTACATCCAAGCATACAAGAGCGAATTGAAGGCCTTCGACGAAGCGACGATCCAGCCCTTGGATGCCGTCTATGTGAAATGGCTGGAGTCGACGTCGTTCAAGCGCGCGTTCACCCACAATTTCGACCCCGCGAACATCGACAGCGGCTTGAACTTCCTGTTGACGATGTATGCCTGCATCTATGGCGCTGCTGGGCGCAATGCGACGATGGCGTATTTCACGAAGGCGCTGGAGTCCGATCCTACCCACGCCGATCACGTTGTCGTGCGTGCGCTGGTGTTCGGTCAGGACACGTTGGCGGAAAAGTGGGTGCAGTCCGCCGCCAAACAGGCCGAAGGCGACATGCCTTGGCTGGACATCGGCTCCAAGGTCTATGACGCCCTCAAGGACACCTTCGTCAAGGGCTCGGCAGGCAAGCTGGAGGGGGCCGCGTCGAACTTGTCGAAGTATCTCTACCAGCTCGGCGGACCAATCATCAGCCGGCTGGGTGACCTGGTGGATGGCGGTCTGGTATGGGCTGCGGCCAAGTTGCCGGAAAAACGCATGCTGGGGTTGATGCAGGCGGTACTTACGGTTCAGCACCCGGGTATGGTGGTCGGTGGGGTCCAGTTCGAGGGGGCGCGTACGCAAGCGGCACACGCGCTGGCGACGGCCCTGGCGGAAATGTCGGGTGGCCGGGCAGGCCTGCTGCAGTCGGGCGCGCGTCGTGTGGTCGATGAGGCAGACCACGATCTGGTCAGTGGCCGCGCTCTGCTAGTCATGCAAGAGAATGACCTGGATGCCCTCAAGAAACTCAGTGGAAGCATGGGCGCAAGCAAGCGTGCCGGCATCGTGGCTGCGGCGGTCAGCGTGGAAAACTTCGAGCTTGAATATGCGAGCTGCGTGCGCCGTGTGGGCAATGCCGAGGTCAAGGGCGGCGTCATAGGTGCCTTGTTCGCGGCTTTGGGCGCACGCACGGCGTTCAAGGACTTGGCCAAGGCGGAAGCCACGGGCACGGACGTGAGGGCCAAGCTCTGGAACGTCCGAGGCGGCATGAGCTCGCTGGCCGGCGGTATGGCGGACGTGGGTGGATCGATAAGCAAGAGCTTTGCATGGGGTGCGGCCAAGCCGCCGTTGCTGGGCCAGATCGAGGCAATGGGCACCTGGACGAAGGCGTTGACTGGGGTGGCGAAGTTGCTTGGGGCGGCAGGTGGAGTTATTGCGGGCGTGTTGGAATTCATGGATGGCATCGAGGAGACAAAAACCAATCTTGGCCTTGGCGTCACGATGATCATTCTTGGCGCCTTGGAGGTGGTAGCCGCAATTCTTATGCTTGTTCTTGATGCGACGGGCGTTGGCCTGATCCTTGGATTGATTATTGCTGCTGCGATTTGGCTTGTATCCTTGTTCAAATCGGACGATCTGCAAAAATGGCTGGATAAGTGCAAGTTCGGCCATCACCCGGACTTCCCGAATTTTGCAGCACAAAACAAGGCCCTTGAGGCCTTGGCGCAGGGGTGACTCCATGTATAGCGGGTGGATCTACAAGTTCAAAGTCAATCGGCCGATTACGGAAGACGAGCAGCGGGAAGCCTTGCGGCACGAACGACAAAATAATGTGGAGGCTTCCGATCGAGGTTCGCTGACGAAGTTTAATTCCACCTATGTAGAATTTATAGACCGCTGTTTCTCCTTACGCGGCTCAATGGGAATGCTTATTGTATTAGCCGGCTTTTGCTTTCTATTCGGTGCCTCAATATTCTTGTTTGTTAACGCTTTTACCGACTTCGCGCAAGGTCATCCGCTTCTTATAATTTCGACTGCGTTTTTTGTTTTTTTGTTATCGTTGATTCCGGTTTTTCTCGCCCTCCGCAAAGAATTCTTCACCTACACTCATTACCCCATCCGCTACAACCGCAAGACGCGCAAGGTCTACGTGTTCCGTCACAACGGTCCGGGCGGGGTGCTGGAGGTGCCATGGGAAGAGGGGTATTTCCATCGCGGCCATGGCATGAGCGACAAGTCCCTGCTCGACGTGCGCTGCCATGTGATGGACGGCGATACCGTCAAGGACACCTTCGCCACCGGCCATTCGTATGGGATCGAAGCGCCGGTCAACGAGCTCTGGGAATTCATCCGCCGCTACATGGACGAAGGCCCCAAGGGCGTCAAGCCGCCGTTCGTCTCGATGACGGCCTCGCCCACCTGGCACAACTGCTGGCGGATGAGCTTCATCCGCATCGGCGCAGCCTCCACCGTGGCGCAACTCATCCTGCTGCCGATCGAAGGCCCGCTGGTGGTGCTGCGCTGGCTGGTGTTCAAGACCTGCAAGCAGCCCGTCTGGCCGCTGGAAGTCGAGGCCGAATGCCGGATTGCCGAGAACGACCCCTATCACCTCCCCGAGCCGGTCTACATCGGCGAAGGCTACGAGATCAACAAACAGGCACTGGACGCGCAGGTGCGCAAAGGCCAGCGCGAACGACACATGAAATAGGTCGTGTCGTGGACACATGCCTGGTAGGAACTCAGGAGCGAAATGGCCTATCGGCTGATAGTCTGAACATAAAAAGTGGACGGCAACAGTTCAGCGAAGGGGCAGTGATTTCACGCCCCGCCTCCGACACCAGCTTTCTTGGTAGTCCCCAGCAAACCGTAAACCAAGCGCCGACAGTCGGTTGGCACCTGGCGAGGACTGAGTGAGACGGGGCGCATGGATGTGGCCTGTGAGCTTCAGTTCTTGTCGATCCTGAAATCAATACGACGATTACGAGCACGCCCCGCGTCGGTGCTGTTGTCGGCGATGGGGTTGTCGGGGCCTTGGCCGCTTACCGAGAGGTTGGCGGCGGGGATGCCCTTGGCTACCAGATAGGCCTTTACCGCACTGGCGCGGGCCAGGCTCAGTTCGATGTTGGACTGGCGGTTGCCGGTGTTGTCGGTGTTGCCGACGATGGCGATGAACGGGTCGTCGAGTTTGCGAATGGCGGCGGCCATCTGGTCGAGCACGGTGCGGCCGGCGGGGGTGAGGATGGAGCTGCCGCTCTGGAACTGCACGGTGCGGTTGGCCAGGGTGTCGTCCAGAACTTTCTGCTTGGACTGGCCGATGTGCAGGTTCTGCTTGATGCCGTAGTGCGAGTCGAACGCGCCGGACAGGCTGCTGAGCACCTGCTGGCGCACGGCCTCGTTGGGCACTTCGCCGCTGATGTCGATGGTGTTGCCCTGTACCTGCACCTTGCCCTGGGACACCTGCTTGAGGTTAGGGCCGATCATGGCGGTGACGTAACGGCTCCAGTTGGCTGGCGTGACGACGCCGCCGACTTCGACGTGATCAACCACGTGGTCGGCGCCATAGAGTTTGCGCAGGTGGTCGAGCACGGCGGCCTTGGTGGTCTCGTTGGGCACGGTGCCGCTGACGGTCACCATGCCATCTTGCGCCGGTGCCGGCACGGTCTGCGCCAGGGCGCCGGCGGCGCACAGCAGCAGCGTGCTGGCGGCGAGTATTCGCAGGGTCATGCTCATGCTCCCAGAAAGGTTTCGCGGAAGGTGTTTCGCGCGGTGCGCAGCGAGAGGTCGTCCTGGCTGGCGTAGGCGGACAGTTTCTTCAGCGCGGGGTCGTCGTGGGCGTGATCCTCGACCCAGTCGGGGTCGTACAGCGGGATGAAGTCCTGCTCGGCCACGCTTGGGTCGAACATGGCTTGCAAGCTGCGTCCCTGCACGCCGCTGAAGCTGACGGCGAGCGAGGGTTGCGGCCCGTGCCGCAGCAGCACCAGCAGCTCGAAATCGGCGCGGCTGAGGAAGCCGGAGATCAGGTCGAGCCACAGGGTGGACACCAGGTTGCGGTACAGCGGATCGCGCGGCAGCGGCAACAGCAGGCCCTTGCCGATGCGTGCGGCGCCGCTGCTCATCACCGGCTGCAACAGGATGCCCAGCGCCAGCAGGATGCGCCGCAGCGAGACCGGGTGGTCGTGCACCGCCAGCAAGCCTTGCAGGCTTTCCAGCGTCTGCATTTCCAGGAAATCCTGGAATGCGGGGTTGAGTGCTTCGTACAGCACGTTGACGTTGGCGCGGTTGTCCACCAGCTCGGTCAGCGGCACCGCCGGATCGGGTGCGTCGCGCGCCACCCGTGTTTCGCGTTCCAGCCGCGACCACACCCGCGAGAACGCCAGCGGGCTGCGCGAAAGGAAGGCCAGCGGTTGCGGCACGTCCATCGACACCGCGGTCATGAACGGGAAGCGTCGCCCGGAGGCATCGGTGCTGGGCAATAGGTGGCCGGCAATGGTGCCGCGACTGCGCGAACCGAGGATCGCGAAGTTGAGCGGGTGGCCCATGTCGTAGAGCTGCTTCCAGGCGACATCCTGCGACAACTGTTCCAGCCCCTGGCCGGCCCAGCGATCGAGCATGGCGATCAGCTGGTGGTTGTTGCCTTGGGCCTTGAGGAAATCGCCACGGCTGGGCAGCTTGCCGAAGTAGCTGATGTTGAGTGCCAGTTCGCCGTTCATGGTGCTCCCTCCGTGGCGGGTTGTGCGTTTGCGTCGGCGCGTCCGCTGCCGGCCACCGTGGCCGGCAGGACGGTGCCCTGCAGGCCCTGCTTCTGCGTGCCGTCGCCGTTGGTCTGTGCGCCGCTGACCAGTTGCAGGTGCGCGGTGACGGAGATCGGGCCCTTGCTCCAGGTGAGCGTGTAGATGCCGGTGGCCTTGTCCAGGGTGCCCTTCGCGGCGAGGAACAGCTTCTTCAGCGCGTCGTTGCCGCTGATGTTCTCGATCATCACGGTGCGGCCGTCGTAGGTCACCGCGCTGATCTGCGCCATCGGGTTGGCCTGGTTGCCATCCCACACGAACGGCTTCCAGTCCGGCGGGGTGTTGCGGTAGCGCAGGCTCTGGCCGTTGATGTTGATGGTGTACTCGCTGATGCCGCCGCTGCCGGGTTCCGGCTGGATCTTGAAGATGGTTTGCGTGCCGCTGCCGGTGGTCTGGCCCAGCGGCGCCACCCACTGCGCGAAGCCGGCCATCAGCTTCGGCGACAGGGTGATGCCCATGTCGGCCCACTGCTTGGCGGTGAGCGTGTCGCCACGGCGATCGACCAACGGTCCCAGCGTGTCGCTGGCGAACTTGGCGATGCCGCCGGAGGGGCCGAAGATCTGCGAGATCTCACTGTCGGCGGCCTGCACCTGGCCGTTGCTGTCGAACGGATACTTCTGCGCGAGATTCTTCTCGAACGGGGTGTAGACCTGCGCGGTCCAGATCTTGTTGATCTCGGTTTCGGTGGGCTGCACCAGCGCGTTGAAGGTTTGCATCAACGGACGCAGCAATAGCGGACGCAGCGTGTTGCGCTGGCGATCGTCGAGGCCGTCGAGCATTTGTTCGTCGACCAATTGCAGGCCGCTGGAAAGCTCCGAACCGCTGCCGTCGAGCGTTTTCTGCATCAGCTGGCGAGCGCCGGGGCCCGGGTCGCCCTGGTTCTTGATCGCGTTGAGCCGGGTGCGCAGCTTGGCCAGCATGTCCAGGTAATTGTTCAGCAGCGGCGGGTTGTTGTTGCGCGCCACCATCAACTGCGCCACGCCAGCGAACGCACTGCCCACCGGCCCGGTGCGCAACTTGCCGCCACCCGGTCCCTTGACGTTGTCCAAGTTGAGATTCACGCCGCGCGGCTGGCGGCGCAGGATCACCCGCTTGAACCAGCCGACGAAGCCGCCCTGGGCCGATTTCAGGCCCTGGTCGACCAGCGACGGGTTGTCCCAGGAGGTTTCCTGGTAAACGGTCTCGACCAGCTTGCGCATCGGCGAGTTCTGCGGATCGCCCAGCGTGTTCATGTCGTTCACCGCATCGGCAAAGCTGCCGAACGATGCCACCGACACGCCCTGCAGGAATTTCTGCCACTCGTGCACGTAGTCCTTGTCGTAGAGCGACTCCAGTTGCTTCTGGATCTGCTCGGGGCTGCCGGACAAGGTGAGGTCAGTCTGCTGGGTGGTCTGCAGCACCCAGTCGGTGGCGTTCAGTTCGTTGTTGGCGGCATCGCGGATGGCGCCCTTTACGTAGCCCTCCCACGCCTCGCGCGAGAACGTGCCGGGAATGGCGTAGCTGCCCACCAGGATCTTGTCGTTCTGGTCGCCGAGGATCGAGGCCACGCTGATCGACGGATAACGCGTGGCGGCGCGTGCCTTGATCTCGGCATACACGCGATTGATCGCCGGCATGCCGCGCATCACGTGGCGCAGCGATTGCCGGGTGTCGTCTACCAGCGCGACCTTGTTGTCGATGGTGGGCCAGCCCGGCTTGGCGTACTGGGCCACGTAGAAGCTCATCAGGTGGTCGGCGCTGCTGATCAGTTCGTCGCGGGTCATCATGCCGCGGTTGGCATCCAGCCATTCACGCCAGAAGCGGGTGAGCTGGTCGGACAGGTGCACCGGCTCGACCCGGCTGGGATCGCCCAGCATCAGGTAGGCCTTCAACGCGTTGTAGGCATCCTGCGTGTTGGTGGGCGAGGGTGCCTGGTAGGTGCCCGGGGCGGCCATCGGTTGCGATGGCGTGGCGCCGGCCGCACCGGGCTTGGTCTGCACCAGCTGGTCGCGATCGGCCACCACCTTGCCCAGGTAGGCTTCGAGGTTCTGCGTCACCGGCGTCAGCATCAACTGCTGCATGCCGTGGAAGTACTCGGTGCGCAGCTTGTTTTCGATGGTGTCGCCCTGGTACAGGCCCAGGCCCAGCATCAGCGGATGGTCGTGGCGGTAATCCTGCAGCTGCTGCAGGCGATCCTGCAGGATCTGCAGTGCCTGCAGGCGCGATTGCAGGTCGATGCGGCCCTTCTGCAGCGCTTCCACCTTGTTCAGGTCGGCCTGCACGTTGACCACCAACTGGCGGTTGTTGGTGTACGACCAGGCCCAGCCGGCCAGGGCCAGGCCCAGCGCCAGCGCCGAGCCCAGCAGCACCGCGTAGCGCGTGCGCGTGCGATTGCGGCTGGAGTACTGCCGCACCAGTTGCTTGTCGGCGAAGATCACCTTGCGGAACAGGTCGAGCAGGAAATAACCCTTCGCCGACGCGCGGCCTTCGACGGGTGCAGCCTCGGCGTGGGCCAGGCCGTAGCGCTGCGCGATGCGGTCGGAGGCGTGGTGTACCGAGGCTGATTCCTGCAGCGCGCTGGTGAAGTAGAAGCCGCGGAACACCGGGCGGAACTGGAATGGGTTGTCTTCGAACAGCGTGGTGATGAAGGTGCGCAGCGTGGCCTTGATGCCAGTGAATTCCAGCGGCAGCGTGAGCAGACCCGGCGCCAGTTCATTGCCGCGATTCAGCGACATCTGCGACAGGCTCATCTCCTTCAGGCCTTCGGACAGTTCGTCGAAGTAGCGGTCGAATTGGTCCACCGCATCGGCGCTGCCCTCGGGCTGGAATGGCAGCGTGGTGCCCCACACGCGCTCGCGTTCGCCGTCGTCCAGGGTGTGGAAGAAGTCGTTGAAGCCGGCGATCAGGTCGGCCTTGGTGAACACCACGTAGACCGGTGCGATCACCTCCAGCCATTCGGTCAATTCCTGCACGCGCTGGCGCAGGTTCTTGGCCAGGTTGATGGCGAACTCGGGACGGTTGCCGGTGAGCTCGGCGATGCTGGCGGCGATGATGATGCCGTTGATCGGCGCGCGCGGACGGTTCTTGCGCAGCAGTTCGAGGAAGCTCAGCCATTCGCTGCGGTTTTCGTCGTGCACCGAATAGCGGCCGGCGGTGTCGAGCAGGATGCCTTCGGTGGTGAAGTACCAGTCGCAATTGCGCGTGCCACCGATGCCTTGCACGATGCTGCCGTGGTTGTCGGCAAACGGGAAGCGCAGGCCGGAATTGACGATGGCGGTGCTTTTGCCGGCGGCCGGGTTGCCGATAATCATGTACCACGGCAATTCGTACAGCGCTTCGGTGCCCTTGGTCTGGCCCAGGCGCGAGGTCTTGATCGCCTTCACCGCCTCGCGCAGGCGCTCGCGCAGTGCGTCCACATCGGCGTTGCGGTTGTTGCCGCCGGCACTGTTGCCGGAAGCGGACGGTTTCAGCAGTGCTTCGCCCAGTTGTTCGGACGAACGGCGTGCGCGCATGCGCCGCAGGATCCACAGCACGACCAGCACGATCAGCAGCGCGATCAGCGCGATGCCGACCCAGAACGCAATCATCTTCAGCGTGTTGCGTCCAAGCAGGAACACGCCGGCCACGATCACGATGCCGATCACGGCCAGCGTGCGCGAGTCGGTGAGCAGGTAACGAAGACGGTTCATCGGAAGCGGATTCCTGTCATGCCAATGTGGGAGTGGTGCTGGTGGAGGTCGCCGGGGCGGGCGGGGTCACCACGGCCACGGCGCGCAGGCTGGCGTCGTGGTGGGAAAGGATCAGGCCGGGTTGCTGCGTATCGACAGCCAGTTGCGCGGCTACGGCAACGGTCGCCAGTGCCAGCGCTGCGCCGCATTCGCCGTTCGCGATGCCAAGCGGCAGCAGGGTTTCGATCGGGTCGCGTTCGGGCAGCGCCTGCTCGACCAGATGCATCGCCTCGGCCGAGCGACTGGCGCGCATGTCGGTGTCACTGACCAGATGTGCCGGTGCGTCGGCTTCCAGCTTCGTGCGTTCCAGCGCCTGGCCGACGAGTTCGTTGAAGGTGTCGGCCTGCAGCCGGCCAGGTTTGTCCACCGGCTGCGCGCGTTGCGCGGCCAGCAAGCGGTGCAGACGGGCCAGTTCGGCTTCACCGGCCGGATGTTTGGCGGCCAGCAGCAACGCGCAGGCACCTTCGCCGGGCACCTGGCCTTCCGGCCGGCTGGCGCCGTGCAGGCGATGCGCGGCGTCCCATTCGGCGATGCTGGCTTCATCGATATGCGAATCGCTGGCCAGCAACAGGTGAGGCAAGCGTGGTGCGTCGCCGTGGAAGGCGCGGTTGAGATCGTCCAGCCGTTTCAGCGCGGCGGCGCCGCTACCGATGCCGCTGACGGTGACTTGCAACGACGGCGCGCTCCAGCCCTGGGCCGCGAGTTGGGCCGTCAGCCACGCCTGCGCGGCGTCGCGATCCGCGTCGCTCCAGTGCGCGGGCAGCAACCATTCGAGCTGCAGCAGCGGGCGGGGTTTGGCGCGCCCAGGCGGCATGTCGGCGGATGGATCGGCAGCGCGCAGGGCGTCGAAGTGTTCGTCCAGCACGCGCGTTGCCAGCGTCTGCGCCAGCACCAGCGCGCGCTTGCGCGATTCGCTCCAGCCTTGCGCGGCGTCGGGGAGGCTGTCGTCGATCGCTGCCGTATCCACGTCATCCACCCCCACGGCGAAGACCGGCAAGCCCTGGCCGTCACGCAGCGTGGGGTGCAATTCGGCGCGTTGGCTGGCGCGCGCCGCATCGATCAGGGCCGCCGGTGTGTCGCCACCGGCGAACAGTACGTTGGCGGCGAAAATCGGCAATTGCCATGCCAGCGAAGGATCTTCCGGCGTGACAGGTTCGGCGGCGTCCGCGTCGGCAACATCGGCTTGTGCAGCTTTCTGTCGACGCTTCTTCGTCGCGTCGATCACCTTGCGCAGCAACACGAAGCCAAGCAACAGGCCCAGCGGCAGCGCCACCAGGTAAAGCGCCACGTCGGTGCCGTTGGGCACGCGGTTGGCCATGCGCCAGCGCACGATCATCGTGCACCAGATCACGCCGAAGACCAGCACGACAAAGGCAAGCGGGCGGAGCAGGGAGCGTCGTTCCATCGGCGTTTCAGTCATTGCCAATAACTCGGCTTGCGCTTGAGGCGCAGGGTTTGTCCGTTGCCATCGAAGTGGCCTTCCAGAATGCCGTCCACGATGTGGCCGTGAAACGCGCCGCGCGGATCGGCTGCAACGGGCAACGTGAAGGAGATGGCGTTGCCGTGGAGATCGGCGGGGACTGTCATCGGCACGCCGGGCTCTCCTTCGCCATGTTGGAACACGACGTAATAGCCGTGGCTGGTGAACAGGATGAATGCCTCGTCACCGATGACGTCGCCGTCATGCATGGCCATGTCGGAATAAATCCCGGTGATCCTCGTGCCATGAGGTTGCGCGTGCGCGCGAGTCGCACAAAGATTAAGGGCCATGATAACGATGGCGACGGCCGGCAAGAAACGCACGCGGATCATGGTTCAATGTGCGGGTCGTATTCGGAAAGTGCATCCTGAACCGTTTTACTGTCTTTGTATTTGGCTTTTAAGGATGCAAGTTTCGCATCAGTGCCAATGCAATATTGATTGATGGCCTTGTTGACCTGCTCCATCCGGGTTTTATCAGATGGGTCGGGGATCTCGCCTCGGAAGTGGTCACAGAGGTCGCGCTTGTTGATGTACTTCACGACGTCTGATGGGAGCGTCGCGCTTGTCTGATTTAGTTGTTTTGGGGGAGTTTGTGCACAGGATGCCTGCGGCGCTGCTATAGCGCAGAACATTGCGATGCAGAGATTGAACCGTAACTTGGACATGATTCAGTGACCGTCACTCGACCAGTGGGGAATATCGGTTTCGCCACCCACAAATTTGTGTACGCCATAGCTCAGGCCCACAGTTGCAAGGTCCGAATTCATTCCATCGCGTGGCTGAGAATCGATTGCGACTGTTTTGCCATTGGCATCGACGATTTTTAGCGTGCCTGACCAACTGATATTCATATCTATGGCTTTGCCATCGATATGACGTGAATGGAGCGCCGGCGCTACACGAAGTCGCTGCAAACCGTAGCCATTAACCATTTGCTGCGCGGCTGCACGAGCAGCGGCCAAGTCGGATCGGCCAGCGGTGTCACGATGAGCCCAGTCAATGTCTACGGGGCCATTCGGAACGGATTCGGGAGATGTCCCATGCACGATTTTCCATGACCAGTGCATGAGATAAGCGCGCTTGGGTGGTCGCCGGGTTGCATTGATGTGAACGGAAGCACCTGCTGCACGCAATGCGTGGGTAAACCGCTCGACATCATCCTTGAAGGGTTGCACCAAATCGGAGGCCGAAGTGCTCGTCGGATAGCGACTGACCCATTGAGGTCCACTTGGTTCGCCGTAATGTTGTTGGGGGGGCGCTTGGTCAGATTGGCTATTGCTCGTCTGCTGCGTTGCCTCGTTCGCCGATGCGACGCTTGCGGAGTCACTCTCCCTCCCCGCCTGCTTGTCGCCACCGCCACCGCCACCGCCACCGCCACCGCCACCGCCACCGCCACCGCCTGCCCCTGTCGTGGTCACGCTTTGCCCGGCGATCAGCGTGGCGCCGCAGGCGGTCTTGTCGCCGTGGCGGGCGACGGGCTGGCCCATCACGATCATGCTGTTGTCGCCGGTGGCGATGGTGGTGCTGCCGCACTTGGGGCAGGTCACCTTGTCGTTGACGCGGGCGACTTGTTTGCCATGGGTGGTGGCGGTGCTGGCTCCACCGACGACGGTGCCGCCGTGGCTGGTCTTGTCGCCGATGACAATGAAGGGTTTGCTCATGTCCAGGTTTCCTTACCGATAATGCGTGGGCCGGTTTCCTTCAGTGCCGGTGCGGCCCCATGCCGGGTTTGTGCAATTCCACGTGGCCAAGATCCATCATCTTCCAGCTGCCACCCCACACCAGACCGGCAGCCTCGGCTACCTGGCCATACAGCTGGTAGCCACGCATGGCCCAGGGATCCTTTTCCGAGATCACCAGTTTGCCGTCGCGATAGAACGCGCAGTCGGCGGCCAGACCGTACTGATGATAACTCTGCCAGGCCCCGGCATTGGTCACGCTGCCGCCCTTGGCCGCAAGCATGGCCTGCCGTTGGGGACTGCGATAACCCTCGATCAGGGCCATGTCGTAACCGTAGCGTTCTTTCATGATCTTGAAAACCACGAGCAGGCGCTGTCGAAAATCATCGTTTAGCTTAGCCCAGTTGCGGCTGGCCAAACCGAGATCGGGTCGAACCATTTCGACTTCGCGAGTGACGAAAACGGCGGGCGGCAGCGCCGGTGGCGGCACCAGTTGTTCGCCCTTGAGCAGGCTGGCGACGAGTGCCGTGGTGCCCTGGTCGGCCGATGGCGTGGTGTCGTAGCCATCCAGCATCACATGGCGGCGCAAGCCCAGGATGAGCATGGGCGGCAGCAGCAGGATCAATGCCAGTGCCAGCAGCAGCACCCAGTGACGGCCCAGCCGCTGGCCCATGTTCGTGGCGTTGTCGCGTGCATGGAGCGAGGTGTTGCGCAGTGTTTCGCCGGAACGATGAAGTGTCCGTTTTGTGCGCTCCGTCACATGTTTGCCGCGCGCGGTGAAGCGTCGCCACAACGCGATGCGGATTTCCGGGAAGCAGACCAGCCACAGCAGCAGCAAGGTCAGGGCGAGCAGCCCGATCAGCCAGCCAAACAACGGGTCCATGAAGCGGTGAAATCCTTGTCGTGAAGGGTCGAATCAAGCGTGGATCGATGCCGCGATTGGGCCGCATTGCGGCCTGGGTCTTGGATCGCGCCGCCGCTAGCTAGTATGGTTCGCCCTGTTTTATCCGTGGCCAAAGCTTAAAGGGAGTTGCGCTTGGATCCGAAGGAATCACGATCGAGAAGCCCCAGTCTGCTCGATGCCGACGCGCACGAAGCGCCATCGGCTGCGCCACAGGGGCGCATTCTATCCGGCTTGCAGAGTGATGCGCCGCCGCCCTCCGTCACGAATCGGCCACGTCGCTGGCTGTGGCCATCGGTATGGCTGCTGCTTGGATGCGCCGCGGTGCTGCTGCTGGTGCTGGGCGGTGCATTCGACGGCACGGGCTCGACGCCGGCCACGCGCGTGGCGGCGCATGACACTGCCGAATCGGCGGGATCGCACGTGCCTGCGTCGATCGCGTCCGGCGACGTTTCACCGGAGTCGGCAACCCCCGCGTCGACCGGTCAGGATGGCGATGCCGGGGCGGAGGCGGCGCCCCATGCGGCAGTCATTCTTCCCGAGACATCCGACTCGGCCGAAGTTGCGACGGCCGCGCCTGCGCCGGCTGCAAGTGCGAGTGCCAGCAAGGATGCGGTGGCGTTGAGCGAGATCTTCACGCCGGCCTCCGAGCGCAAGCATGCCGCAGCACCGCGTCGGGTCGTGCGACGTGCGAGCACGAGCGGGGATTCCGACGTGGCCCTGCTCACGGCGCTCATCCAGCACGTGGAAGTGGGCAGCCCTGCATCGCGCAAGACGCTGGAACGCATCCGCCACGTGCAGAAACCGGCGGATAGCCTGGATGGTATCGAGGCGCGCATGCAGGCCTGTCCCGCGGCGAACACCGAAGCCGGCTTGCGTTGTCGCCAGAAGCTGTGTGCCGGTCATAGCGGGCAGACCGCGGCCTGCCCGGCCTCGACTTCGGACGGCGCCTGAGGTTTTTCAGCGGCGCAGTTTCAGTGCCCGGGCACGACTTGCATCGAAAGTCGGCGGCTGATGTTCGGGCAAGGTGCCAAACGGGTGACGCGGATTCCTTGCGGCGCCGGCGCGCCAGCCGTTGGCGTCCGGCTCGCGCAGTGGCAGCGGTCAGCCGTTGCCGTTCGGTTCGTCGATGCCCACGTCGAGCAATTCTTCGAGTTGGCCCAGCGCCGGGTTGTCTTTCAGCACCGTCTTCAGCCACACGTGCAGCGGCATGTTGCCCCAGCGTGCCGCCTTGTCGGCGAGATAGGCGACCGGGCTGTGCGGTTCGGTGCGGCGGAAGAAGTCGGCCACGCGGCGCAGTTGCAGCAGGGCCTCCTTGCGCGTGGTGATTTCGCCGTTGCCGCGAGCTGGTGCGGCGGGTGCCGCGTCGCCGGGTTCGTCGCCGGGCAGTGGCGGCGGGGCGCCGGCTTCGTCCAGCACCACGCCGGCGGTGGCAGCCATGCGCAATGCAATGGCGCCCACGTCGTCCACGGCGTCGCGGGTGGCGCTGAAGCTGGGGCCATGCTGGCCGAGGCGTGCATCCACCACGGCTTCCAGCGCGCGCAGCGCTTCCCGTGCCTGCGGTACTTCGTCGGCCAGGCGCTGGTAGAACTCGAACGGGGTGGCGGCGCGTGCGGCGTCGATGCGTGCGGTGTCGGGGTAGGCGTCGGGGTTTGATTCATCGCCCTGGTGGCCGCGCGCGGCCATCTCCACGGCAGTGGCATCGTAACGGCCCTGCGGCGCCTGGGTAAGCGGGATGGCGCGAATCCACGAGATCGATTGCGTCAACAGCCAGCTCAGGTTGCCGATGCGCAGCTCCTGGTCGTCTTCATCGGCCTCCGGATGAATGCTGTCCCAGTAGCGTTCGCACAAGCCGGCCACCAGCAGGTAACCGCTGGCCAGGCCGGCGAAACCCTGCGTGCGCGTCCATGCTTCGGCCATCCAGACGGCCAGGCGAAGATCCTTGCTGCGCGTGCTGAGCAGTTGCCCGCATTGGCGCGAGACGGCGAACCAGTCGGCGGTCTTCAGGTCGGTGACCCATTCGCCCTGGTCGAGCGTGGCGTCATCGCTGCGGCGCGATTCCTGGATGGCGTCGAACTCGGATGAGAACGAGAGATCCTCGCCACAAGGCGCAGAATCGGAAACCGGTTCGAGCAAAGCGTCGATGTCGATCATGGGCAGCATCCCTGGCTGGGCATCAAAGAATGTCGGCAAGCAGCGCGGTGTGCCGGCTTGCAGCGAAGGACGACGATGGTAAGCCATCCGAACGAGCGGTGGCACCCGGAAGCTTGTCGGATTTCCCGTGCAGAAGAATGTGCGGGCGTGGACAGACTCACGCGGCGTATCGCGATATTCTCCGCGCGCAGTGCCTACTGGACGACCGTTTCGTCGTCGCATGGATTGGTTCGACCAAGGAGAAGGAACGTGGACACATCCCGGATGTTTGCCTCAGCCACCGCCGCACTGGCTGCATTCACCGACGCCACGCGCCTGTATGCCCTGGAAGGGGATGGCCCGTTCACGCACATGCAGGTGGAACGCTGGTCCGGCACGGAGGCGCTGTCGTCCTGCTACGCGTGGACGGTCGACGCGCTGTCCACCGATGCCGATCTTTCGCTGGACGCCATGCTTGGCCAGCGTTGTGCCCTGCGCACCACGCAAGCCGACGGCACGCGCACGCGGCGCTCCGGCCTGGTGCGTGAAGCGCAGTTGCTGGGTGCCGACGGCGGCCTGGCGCGTTATCGACTGGTACTGGTGCCGTGGTTGTGGCTGTTGTCGCAAGGGCGGCACAGCCGCGTGTTCCAGGATAAAAGCGTGCTGGACATCGCCGAAGCGGTATTCGCCGACTACGCGCCGCATGCTGCGTGGAGCATCAGTCCCGACGCCCGCGCGCTGGTCGGCCAGGTGCGTCCGCGCAGCTACGCCGTGCAGTACCGCGAAACCGACCTGGCCTTCATCGAGCGCCTGTTCGCCGAGGAGGGCCTGGGCTTCAGCTTCAGCGAGGACGAGGACGCTGGCGCGGGTCACACATTGCATATCTTCGGCGACGCCAGCCAGCTTCCCGAGGATGTCAGCTCGGCTGCCAATCCACTCGGCGGGCTGCGTTTTCACCGCGCTGCCGCCGTGGAAGCCAGCGACACCATCCAGGCTATCGGCCCGACCCGCGCGCTGGCACCGGATGCCGTGACCCTGCTCAGCTACGACTACAAGGCCCTGGCCGGCAGTGCTGCCAGCGTCGCTGTCGATGGAGCCCAGGGCCAGCGCGAAGCCTATGACCCGGTCGGCATGTACGCTTTCGCCGACAGTCGCGAAGCACAGCACTACGCCCAGCTGGCCGCCCAGGCGCACGAAGCGCAGCAGCAACGCTGGGAAGGACGAGGCAGCGTGCGCAGCGCGCGCGCTGGCACCCGCTTCCGCTTGGCACAAGCGCCATGGGAAGCCGTGGGCGCCCCCATGCCTGATGGCTTCGTCTGGACCACGTTGCACCACGCCGGCATCAACAACCTCCCCGAGGCCGTGCAACACGCCGCGCAGGAGCAGTTGGGCGATGGCGACGACTACGCCGACATCCATCACGCCGTCGCGCCCGCCCTGTGGCAACAGGCCGACGCCGTGGGTTACGCCCAGCACTTCGAGGCCGTGGCCCGCGCGCTGCCGTGGCGTCCCGCGCTGGAAGACGACCACGGCTTGCGTCTGAATCCGCGTCCCACCGTGCCGGGCGTGCAAACCGCGATCGTGGTGGGCCCCGAAGGCGAAACCAGTCCCGGTGCCAGCGGCCCGCTGCACACCGATGGCCTGGGCCGCCTGAAAGTGAAATTCCACTGGATGGAACAGGGCGCCAGCTGCTGGCTGCGCAGCGTGCAGCGCTATGCCGGCAACGGTCACGGTGCGCAGTTCCTGCCGCGCATCGGCCAGGAAGTGCTGGTGAATTTCATGGGCGGCGACATTGACCGGCCGATCATCGTCGGCGCCGTCTATAACGGCCAGGGCGACGCGGGTATCGCCGCCAGCCCGGGTGCGGCACAAGTCGCGCCGGACGGGGCCGCCTACACCCAGGCCACCGACTTCAGTCCCAGCGCCCAGGCCAACCTCGCCGGCGGCAACAGTCCCGCGTGGCATGGCCAGAGTGCCGACGAAGCCGGCCATGCCAACGCCGCCGCACTGTCCGGAATCAAGACCCAGGGCTTCGATGGCAGCGGCCACAACCAACTGGTGTTCGACGACAGCGATGGCCAGGGCCGCGCGCAAATGGCCAGCACGCAAGCGGCGACCCAGCTCAACCTCGGCCACCTGATCCATCAGGCCGACAACTATCGCGGCAGCTTCCGCGGTACCGGCATGGAACTGCGCAGCGACGGCTACGGCGCCGTGCGCGGCACGAAAGGCGTGTTGCTCTCCACCTACAGCCTCAGTCAGGCCGAGCCTGCAGCCGATGCCACTGCCGTCGGCGCGTTGCTCAGCCAGCACGCGCAACTGGCCGAAGCGATGAGCCAGGCCGCGACCACGCACCAAACTGTGCCGCTGGCCGGGCATGAAGGCGTCGCGCAGGCAAACGCCTCCCAGCTCAACGCCAAGGCGGCGCCGCTGAAAGCGCTACGTCAGAGTGCGGTCGACACCGTCAGCAGCGACAACTTCGACGCCGCCGCGCCGAGCAAAGCCGAACAGGCCGTGCCGCACAGTGCCGACGCCCTCACCACCATCGCCGGTCGCGGTGGCATCGGGGCCATCGCCGGCCAATCGCTGCACGTCGCCGCCGGCGAAACGTTCAACCTCGGCAGCGGCCAACACACCAACATGGCCGTGGGTAACCAACTGCGCCTACACGCCAGCCAAGCCATTGGCCTGCTCGCCGGCGCGCACAAGGCCAACGGCGTGGGCCTCAACCTGATCGCCGGCAAGGGCGCCCTCAACGTGCAAGCCCAGCACGACACCCTGGCGCTGCGCAGCAAAGGCGACCTGAAACTGGTCAGCGCCAACGCCGCCGTGGAAATGGCCGCCAAGCAAAAGATCCACCTCGCCACCAGCCAAGGCGCCTTCCTCACCATCGAAGGCGGCAACCTCACCTTCGGCTGCCCCGGCAAGCTGATGGTGCAGGCGGGGAATCACAAGCTGGTGGGTGCGGCGCAGCTCAGTCCAAAATTGCCAATCTTTCCGGATAACGTTTGCATCGAATGCTTGATGAAGCGTGCTGCGCAACGTAGCGGTTTCATCAACAAGGGAGCGTAAGTCAATGCCCGTGCAGGAAGCTGCCATTACATGGCCTTCATGGCTGTGCGATCGTGACACCGCGGCTTTGCACGCTTACGCGGTGGTTGATCCGGCACAGGACAAGCGTCTGCCCGCGGTGCTGCACGCGCCGCGCAACGCCTGTCTGCTTGGCGATGACGCATCAATCCGGGAGGCTTCCCCACATCTGGTCGAGCTGCCCGACGATATTGATAGTCGGGCATGGAGCTGGCTCGCGCGCAACGGCTCTCAGCAGCCATGTGCCGTTCTGGTAACGAGCGAACTGGGTTTCGATGAGCTGTTCACGCACCTCCTGAAATTTCTGGACGTACAAGTCAATCAAAGCACCACCATGCTGCTGGCTTGGTGGGATCCAGCTGTGCTCGCCAGCCTGCTGGGCCAGCCCGACGATGACACTTTGTACGTCAAGGGGCCGATTTTCACCGCTGAGCAGAAGGCCGCATTCGCAATGTCGTTATGCGATGTCGGTTATTGGGATCGGGCTGGTACGTTGCATCGGATGAATGCGCAGCAACTGGTCGCGACGGTGCCTGCAACGTCGGGCATAGACGGCGGGTCTGTGCTGCCACTCACATTTGATGTCGGCCAGGTGCGCAAACTCGTTCGTGCAACCACGCCCGATCAGGTGTTGTACGAACTTCGGCTCAACCGCCCTGGTGTATTGTCTGATCGTAGCGATTTGGAGAACTACGGCTTGGCTTGCCGTCTAGTGGATGCTGCAGAGCGCTACGCCATCCGTGGAATGCGGGATCTTGTCAACTTTGTGGGTGCCGGCATGATCCTTGGTGAGCGTTTCGACATATGCCCGGCAATGGCCAGCGAGCTGGAAGGCGTACGCACTGGAACGAAGACATTCACGGAGATGCTTTCGAGTTTGTCGCCGGAGGTTCTGGAACAGGCAAGACAGAGTTCGATGGAGTGTGCCGAAAGGTGATCACGCGGTTCGACAGCAACAAACAAATATCTGCACCGTGCTGCAGGGTCACGCATGGAATCGACAAAATGAATAGTGTCAAAAGCACATGGTTTCGCACTGTACTCGGTACACGAAAGCTGATGCTGGGCTTGCTGGCCAGCTTCGCCATTGCGACGACAGGAGGATGTATGGCGCACACGTTGACGGTTGATGTCGTGGTCTTCAACTACACACCGAAAGCGCTAGCTGATATCTGGGTTCAAGATCATTACGTGGGCGGCTTCGTCCAGGAGTATGGGCCGGGTGGAACAGGCGGTGGCATTTACTGCTGCATCGAGGTGAAACCAGGGCCGACTCATGTCAGGTGGGAATACGACAGATCGCCATCCGACACGCGGCCCGACGAGCTCTTCAAGCGCGACGTGATAGGCGTCATTCCCAAGCCTCATGGCGCTTACAAATACCTCGGAGTTCATATCTACCCGGACGATCATGTTGAGTTCACGCTGAGTCGCGACATACCTGACGAGAAAAAGGAAGGAGTGCACTGATGGAGAGTGCTCATGACCTGATCGCGGCCCTGACGGCATCCACGCAAGATGTGGACAAGGAAGCACCGGCGGCAAAACAGGATTGCTACGATCGCGTCAAGGTCGCGCTTTTTTTTGACGGCACGGGAAACAATCGAGATGCCGATGCTGCCGCTAAAAAATGGAGCAACGTTGCACGACTTTACGACGCATCTCGTCGCGAACCGGAAAACGGCATTTATGCATACTACATTTCTGGTGTAGGCACCAAGCTCAATCGTAAGGAGCCTTGGTGGGAGTTGGGCAAGTACGTGCGTGATTCGAGTTTTGTCGGAGGGGGCGTCGGCGCCGGCGCGGACTCGCGCTTGGAAAGTGGCGACATGGACATGAACGACATGCTGCGTCGTGCGCTCAAGGTCGCCACCGACAAGGCTGGCAAAGATGTCAAGGCCATCTACGACAAGAACCAGGAAAAAGGGCTTTCCGACCTCAACAAGGCGCTAAGCGGGCATCGGCTTATCAAGTCGATCGAGATATCAGTGCTCGGCTTCTCGCGTGGTGCCGCGTTGGCGCGTGCTTTCGTCAACCGTATGTTGAAGATGTGCAATCGTGAAAGCGGCACGCTGACCTACCAGTCCTATCCGATCACCTTCCGTTTCCTCGGCCTTTTCGACACGGTGGCCTCTTTCGGACTTCCCGCGCACAACGATTTCAAGGATGTCGACCTTTGGTTGCCCAAAGACTTGCAGCGCTGCGTGCACTACGTGGCGGCGCATGAGTTGCGTTACTCCTTTCCGGTGGATCTGATCCGGCAGAACGGTAGCTATCCTGGCAATTGGAAGGAGGAAGTCTTCCCGGGAGTGCACTCGGACGTGGGCGGCGGCTACGCGCCGGACGAGCAAGGGCGTTCCGACACGCTCGCTCGCGTGCCCTTGGTTGAAATGTATCGGGAGGCCACAAGTGGCGGCGTACGATTGAACGATTGGGCATTTGTTTCAAAAAGCCGGACTCTTTCAGAAATGTTGATGATCCCGGAAGCAACCCAGAAAGCGTTCGACACCTACATGACCTTCGTTGGCGAAACCGCTGGCTCCGTGGGGCAGCGCATCAAGGCACACATGAAGGCGTGGTATGCCTACAAGCACACAGTGTCCGGCCATATGTCTCCAGCCGATGCGCACTATCAGCAAGAGGCCAAGGCGTACCAGGGCCAGATCGATGAACTCAACGCTAAAATACGCGCGATCATGACGAAGCGTGGGGCGACGCCAGCCGAGCGCGATCAGGCGGTTGCCTTGGCCACGCAGCGCAATGCGCTACAGGCCAAACAGGATGCGCTGAAGAGTGGTGTGGCGCAGATCAATAGCGGCGAAGTTCAGATTTCCGACGAAGCTGCCGCACTACTCGAAAAGCGCAAGCATGGGGAACCCTTGGTGTCTGGCAAGGTGGGAGCCGGTGGCCATTACATGTTCACGTCCACGGCAGCATCCTGGATGCTGGATGCCTACTACGGGGCGCCGCCCAAGGCCGATGTCGTCAGTTTTTTCGACACTTATGTGCATGATTCCAAGGCAGGGTTTCTGGGTGGAAGCGAACCTTGGTCGTACTTCCGCAATCGCGGAGTCTGGGAGTCGGCGCATGCCGTCGTTGCACAATCGTCGGAATGGGAGCAGCAGCGGCAACACGTGCAACAAGTAGTGAGCAGTCAGGGTATGGCCGGATTTGTTAACGGAGTGCGGTGACTTTTACTTTCGTCAAGAGCCGTGAAGTGCAGCATTCACCCTTCTGACCGAGCTGATGCACGCGCAAGAAGGAAGTGACGGCCCCTGCCCAAGATGCCGATTTGTCAGCTCGGCAGTGTAACCTCGGCTGAAGTCATGCGTTGATGCACAACGCGGCTATCAGCTCACGGTTCGATGCTTGGATCATGCCTGCCGAGCTCCCTTTTGCGCCAGCTTTTCACGCTACCCTAGCCGCCAACTCTCCCGCATGGATCCCGCATGAGCCAGTTCGCCCTGTTCGGCAAGCGTCGGTTTGCGCCGTTTTTCTGTACACAGGCGCTGGCGGCGTTCAATGACAATGCGTTTCGCAATGCGTTGCTGATGCTGGTGGCATTTCAGTTGGGGCTGGATGATCACGCGGCGTCGTTGTACACGAATCTGGCGCCGGCGTTGTTCATCGTGCCGTTTTTCCTGTTCTCGGCCACGGCGGGGCAGTTGGCGGAGAAGTTCGAGAAGACGCGGATCATTCGCTGGGTGAAGCTGTTCGAGATCCTGGCGATGGTGATCGCGGCGGCGGGGTTCATCACGCATCACGTGGCGTTGTTGCTGGTGGTGTTGTTCATGATGGGCGTGCATTCGACGGTGTTCGGGCCGATCAAGTACGCGATCCTGCCGCAGGCGCTGAAGCCGGGCGAGCTGGTGGGCGGCAACGGCCTGGTCGAGATGGGTACGCAATTGGCGATGCTGATCGGCATGATCGCCGGCAACGAGTTGATGCGGGTGGCGGGCGTGGGGCCATGGCTGGCCTCGGGTGCGACGATCGGCGTTGCGGTAGTTGGGTACCTCGCCAGTCGCGCGATTCCGCCAGCACCGGCCACCGCGCCAGACCTCACGCTCAACTGGGACCCGTTCAGCGAGACGGCGCGGGTGATCGGCATCACCCATGCCGATCGCGCGGTGTGGAACGCGGTGCTGGGCATCTCGTGGTTCTGGTTCTTCGGCACGGTGCTGATCGCGCAATTGCCGATCTACACGCGCGAAACGCTGGGTGGCAATGGTTCGGTCTACACGCTGGTGCTCACGCTGTTTTCGGTAGGCAGCGGCGTGGGCGCGTTGTTGTGCGAGAAGTTGTCGAGTCGGCGCGTGGAGATCGGCCTGGTGCCGCTGGGTGCCTTCGGACTGACCGTGTTTGGCGTGGACCTGTATTTCGCACGGCACGGGATTTCGGCGACGCGCGGGTTGGACTGGCTGGCATTCCTGCACGGTGCGGGCAGCTGGCGCATCGTGCTCGACCTCACCCTGATCGGCATGTTCGCCGGCCTCTACGTGGTGCCGCTGTTTGCCTTCGTGCAGGCGCGTGCACCACGCGAAAAGTTGTCGCGCATCATTGCGGGCAACAACATCATGAATGCGATATTTATCGTGGCTGCGGCGGGTTTTGGCCTCGGCCTTTACGCGCTGGGTCTGGATGCCGCGCAGATTTTCCTCGGTGCGGCCTTGCTCAACGTGCTGGTCGCCGCGTACATCTTCACCCTGGTGCCCGAGTTCATCATGCGCTTCATCACCTGGGTGCTGGTGAACACGTTGTATCGCGTGCGTGCGGAGGGTGGGCAAAACATTCCCGAGGAAGGGCCGGCGCTGCTGGTGTGCAACCACGTCAGCTTCATGGACCCGCTGTTGCTGATGGCGAACCTGCGCCGGCCGACGCGCTTCGTGATGTATTACAAGATCTTCAACGCGCCCCTGCTGCAGTTCGTGTTCCGCACCGCGAAGGCGATTCCCATTGCCGGGCAAAAGGAAGACCCGCAGGTGTTGCAGCAGGCTTATGACGCGATCGATGCGGCGCTGGCCGATGGCGAGGTGGTGTGCATCTTCCCCGAAGGCGCGCTGACCCGCGATGGCGACATGGCGCCGTTCCGCCCCGGGGTAGAGAAGATCCTCGCGCGCCGGCCGGTGCCGGTGGTGCCGATGGCATTGCGTGGTTTGTGGGGCAGCATGTGGAGCCGGCGCGATTCGACGTTGCAGCGCTCCCGGCTGCCGCGGCGCTTCCGCGCACGGGTGGAGCTGGTGGTGGATGCGCCGGTGCCGCCGGAGCATGCCAGCGCGGCTTCACTGGAAGCGCGGGTGCGCGAGTTGCGCGGGGACATGGCGTAGGGTCTGCGCTTTGTTTGGCTTCCTCTCCCCACCGGGGAGAGGATTGAGGTGAGGTGCGGGTGCTCGCGGAAGGCTTCCACAATGAAGGTTATCGCAAGCGAGGCCCCTCACCCCAGCCCTCTCCCCGGAGGGGAGAGGGAGTGAGTAGGGGATGTCGAGGATGAGTCGGTACGTGGGCGTTGCGCGCGCAGATGCTGCGCTTTGTTTGGCTTCCTCTCCCCTCCGGGGAGAGGATTGAGGTGAGGGGCGGGTGCTCGCGGAAGGCTTCCACAATGAAGGTTATCGCAAGCGTGGCCCCTCACCCCAGCCCTCTCCCCGGAGGGGAGAGGGAGTGAGTACCGGACGTCGAGGATGAGTCGGTACGTGCGCGTTATGCGTTCAGCGCCACCAGCCGGCGATCACGATCAAGGCCACCACGCTCAGCCACACCAGCAAGGCGCGCAGCAAGGCCGAGCGCAGGCGGCGCAGTTCCAGCAAGGTGTCGATGCGTTCTTCGGTATAGCCGTCGCCGCCTTCGATATCGGTGAGGATGTCGGCACGTGCAGCGGCGGCGAGGAAGCCGGGGCCGTTGCGATACCAGTCGTCGGGACGGGCCAGGTGATGCCAGCGCCGCCATGCGTTGATCACCGCTTCCCAGTGGCCGACCAACGCCAGGGTGAAGACCAGCAATTGCGCGGGCAGCCAGTCCAGGATGTTGGCGAACTGCCGGGCGATGGCGCGTGCGGCCGGGTCCAGGGTAAGCGACTCGTCGCGGCCCAGCGTGCGTGCCAGCCGGTAAAGCAGGGCGCCGACCGGGCCGAGCAGGAAGAACCACAGCACCACGCCGAAGCGTCGGCGCAACGCCGCTAGCGCGATCGCCTCGCCCAGTTCGGGCGCGCGCCAGGTGACGTATTCGCCGTCCTCGCCCAGCGCCTGCGCGGCGGCTTCGCGGCGAACATCGTCGGGGGCATGCAGGACAGCTTCGAGATCGGCTTCATAGGCGTGCGGGCCGAAGCAGAACAGCAGCACCACCAGCGCGAAGATCAATTGCAGCAGCGCCGGCAGCGGCAGCAGGCCGAGCAGCCAGATCACCAGCGCGCACAGCGCCAGCGGCAGCAGCAGCGCAAGCGCCACGCGGCCGGCACCGCTGGTATCGGAAATCTGTGCCACCCAGCGCCGGAAGCCACCATCACCGCGCCAGCAGGCAAGTCGCGGCTGCAGGTGCAGCAGGCCGAGGGCGATCAGGGCGACAAGCAGGCGAATGGCCATGATGACGATGTGCTTCCGAAGATGCTTCGCATTGTATGGCATGCGAAGCACAACGGCGGCGACCATTGGCGTGGTGGCGTCAGCCGCCGCTGGCGAAGCCGTGCGCGATGGCGTTGATGGTTGGGTCGTTGTCTTCCTTGCTGGCCTGCGGGCCGCAGCCTTCGGCCTCCATCTTGTCGGCGATCTGGTCGGGCGTGAGGAAGCGTTCCGGGCCGTGCGTCAGACCGGTGTACATGGCATAGCAGTCCTGGCTCTTGCCGATCATGCGCACGATCTTCTGCAGGCTGAGGGGCGGTGCGCGCAGGTGGATGCCCGGCACGCGGGTGACGGCGAAGCCGGGCATTCGGAAGGCCGGCTTTGGGTGGCGAGCTTCCTGCAGATCGCTGCGAAAACTGCCCGGATGATAGGTGGCAGTGGCGGCATCGGGTGCGGGTGACAAGTCGAGTTGCACGGGGGGATTCGGTGACGCCTGCCTCGGTGGTGTCGCAGCTGGTGGCGGCCGGATTCGTCGAGGTGCCGGGACCATGCGTGATCGCGGCAACGCGCGGTGCGAGGTGATGGCGTGTGCCGCAAGCGTCGCGGTCGGCTGGCGCAGGAACGCGAGGTGCAAGGCATCGTCGCGGACGGGCTCGGCTTCGTTGTCGGCAGGCTTGGCATCCGGTGCGGGTGCCAGCGTCAGTATCCACGCCAGCAGCGACAGATGCAGCGCCAACGCCACGCCAAGCGCGCTGCCGCGGCGGGCGATGTCGCGCCAGGGCAGGCGATTTTTTCCAGAGGGTGGCTGATCCGGCGGCGGGCGTGCCTCCGGCCGGGCGGCGTGTTCCTGCACCATCGTCGATCCATGCGTGGCGGGCGTGGAGTTGGGACCGATGATGGGCGGTGAAGTTCATGGCATGGCGTTGACGGCTCGAATCCGTCGCGTGGAAAGGCCGGCCGCGTCGGGCTTATGCGCTGACCGGCGCGGCTTTCACCAGTTCGTCGAGATCGAGTCCGGCGCGTTCGCTCAGCCAGTCGGCCAGCAGGCGGTACGACACCGACAGCCGCGTCGGCGTCAGCAGGCTGCCGTCGGCGAGGCCGTCGACGATCTGCCGTGGGGTGAACCAGCGCGCATCCTGCAGTTCGTGGTCGCGCAGGCGGATATCGGGAATGCGTGCGGTGGCGGTGAAGGCGGCCATCAGCGAGGCCGGCATCGGCCAGGGTTGCGAGGAGTGGTAACGCACCGCGCCCACGATCACCCCGGATTCCTCGGCCACTTCGCGGCGCACGGCATCTTCCAGCGCTTCGCCCGGTTCGACGAAGCCGGCCAGGGTGGAATAGCGGCCCGCCGGCCAGCCAGCCTGGCGACCGAGCAGGCAGGCGCCGTCGTGTTCCACCAGCACGATCATTGCCGTGTCGGTACGCGGGAAATGCAGCCGACCGCAGGCGGCACTCGTGCATTGCAGGCGATGGCCGGCGGAAACCACACGCACCAGCGCGCCGCAACGGGCGCAGTGGCGCGTTTCGCGATGCCAGTGCAACAGACCCTTGGCGTAGGCGAACAAGCCGGCCTCGACGGCGCCCAGCAACACGCCGGCCTCGCGCAAACCCATGCGGCGTGCATCGAGTGCGGTTTCCAGTTCGTCGATGCGTGCGTCATCGTCCAGCGCCAGCAGAAAATGCGGGCGTTCGCGAGCCACGCCGAGCAAGGTGGCCGGCAAATGGCCGAACAGGCGCGCGCGCTCGTCGGCATTCAGCCAGCGCAGCGCTTCGTGTTCGCGTTCGAGGAAGGCGCTGCCACTGTCATCCAGCAGCAGGTAACGCACATCGGGCGCAGCGGCTTGGGCGGCCAGCCAGTCGGCGTCGTCGCGGCGCTCGGCCATGCGGTCGAGGGTCAGGCTGAGTCCGGCAAAGGTGTTGAGCGGTGTCGACGCGGCCATGCGTGGATCAGAGCCTGTGGCTATCTCAGGTGGAGAACGAGGAACCGCAGCCGCAGGTGGTCTTCGCGTTCGGGTTGCGGATCACGAACTGCGCGCCGCTGAGGCTCTCGCTGTAGTCGATCTCGGCGCCGAGCAGGTATTGCAGCGACAGCGGATCGACCAGCAGGGTGACGCCTTCGCGTTGCAGTGCGAAGTCATCCTCGGCCTGGGCCTCGTCGAAGGTGAAGCCGTACTGGAAGCCGGAGCAGCCGCCGCCGCTGATATACACGCGCAGCTTCAGCTCCGGATTGCCTTCTTCGACAATCAGCTCGTTCACCTTGTGCGCGGCGGCAGCGGTGAAAGCCAGCGGGGCGCCGGCCTGGCGGTAGTCGGGAATCGAGACGATGGTTTCCATCGGACTGATATGCGGTTGTGGCGGGGCGAACGCAAGGATAGCGCGATCAGGCCCGCTTCACGATCTCGGGCCTGATGTCGCGGGTTTGCGGCCGGGCCCTGCTTCAGGCCGCCTCGGCCTCGGCGTCGTCCTTCTCGACCACCGGGGCGGGCAGTTCGCGCGTGACTTCGGCGTCGCCGGCATGCGTCATGCGGCCGTTGACCTGGGCGCCGGCGGCCATTTCCAGGCTGCGGTAGCGCACGTCGCCGGTGATGCGCGCCTGCGGCGCCAGTTCCAGCCGCGCGCTGGCGTAGACATCGCCATGCACCTGGCCGTTGATGACCGCGTGCGGCACGCGGATCTCGCCCTGCACCTGGCCCTGCTCGCTGAGCGTGAACACGGCGTCCTCGCCCTCGGCATGCACCGCGCCTTCGATGCGGCCATCCAGGTGCAGTGCGCCGCTGAAGCGCAGGTCGCCGCAGATCACCGTGCCGTGGGCGATCAGGCTGGTTTCGTGGGAATGGCCGTTGCGGGCCGGTTCGTGGCGTTTGTTACGGTTGAGCATCTTGATCCCCCTGGGCGACGGTGACATGGCCGGTCAATGCGTCACTCCATGTGACGGCGCGGGCGACAGCATCGCCGCCGGCCGGTTTGGCCTCGACCCGCAGCCGGGTCGGACGGAAGTCCGCCGGCAACATGATCGTGGCGTGCAATTGCTGGAAATACTTGAAGCTGAAGGGCAGGCCGTCCTTCTGGGCCTCGTCGCCCAATGCCGACCACGCCAGCTGCACCACCTTGTTGCCGCGCACGCCGTCCACGCTTACCAGGGCGGTGCCGCTGGTGTCGTCGCTGTGCTTGACGCTCTGGGTCAGGCTGATGGTGAGGTTCCAGGCGTGCGAGCCGGACACCGGCTGCAACTGCACCTCCTGCACCTTCAAGCCGTCGTGGGTGGCGTTGTTGCCGAGCAGGCGCGAGTAGAAGCCTAGGTCGGCGCGCAGGCCGCTGATCTCTTCGTCGCGGTCGGCCAGGGTCTTGCGCAGCGAGACCGTGGCAATCTGGGTGACCTGCTGCGAGCGCTGCAGGTTCGCCACCTGCTGCTTGAGGTCGTCGTTCTGCGAGGCCAGGTCGCGCAGCTGGCTCTTGTGGTTGATGATGCGCGGCGCCGCATGGCCGGTCAGCAGCGTGGCCGCCCCGCCCACCAGAATCAGGCTGGCCAGCCACGCCGCGCCCAGCCATAGCCGGCGGCGGCGTTGCTCGTGGGCGTCGTTCGGGCGCACCACGTAGCGCGGCGGCGGTCGTGAAGGCATGCGCGGCCATCCGGTGGAAAAACGAAGGTATAGCCGCGCGGGGTCAACAGCGTCAAGGAACCGCCGCACGCATTCGCGTTGTGGCGGCGCCAAGAGCGGGTCAGTCGCCCATCTTGCTCTGCAGGTAGCGCTCGACGCCGATGTCCTTGATCAGGTTCTGCTGGGTTTCCAGCCAGTCGATGTGCTCTTCCTCGTCGTGCAGGATGTTCTTGAACAGGTCGCGGCTGACGAAGTCGGCAATGCCTTCGCTGTGCGCAATGGCGGCGCGCAGGTCCTTGGCGGCGACCAGTTCCAGGTCGAGGTCGCCCTGGATGCACTCGGGCACGTTCTCGCCGATATGCAACTTGCCCAGGTGCTGCAGGTTCGGCAGGCCGTCGAGGAACAGGATGCGCTCGATCAAGGTATCGGCGTGCTTCATCTCCTCGATCGATTCCTTGTACTCGTGCTCGGCCAGCTCGCGGTAGCCCCAGTCCTTGAACATGCGCGAATGCAGGAAATACTGGTTGATCGCGGTCAGCTCGTTGTAGAGCACCTTGTTGAGAAATTCGATGACCTTGGCGTCGCCCTTCATGACCTTCGCTCCGTGTTGGCTGATGCGTCGACTATACGGATTCGGCTTGCACCATGACGAAACGCAAATGCCAATGGTTCGCGCATGCGAAAGACGTGGCATGGACACGGGTCGTGGAGGCATGAATGCGGGGCGGCGTTTGTACGAAGCGCGGCCCAGGCTCCTGACGTGGACTCGAAATCGTTCAACGACGACTTGTCGAAGCCGTCACCCCGGCGAAGGCCGGGGTCCAGTAGCGATCACGCCGGAGCAAGCCATCCAGCGGCCTTTGCTTTTCCATGCCGTGAAGACGCAGGATCCCGACTTGACCAGCTTCCGGCCGCGGCAAAGCGTCTCGCCGGGACAACCGGCAAAACCAGGCTTCTCTTGACGGAAGAGGATCAGGCGACGGCGACGAAGCCCGGCAGGGCGGTGCTTTCGACATGCTCCAGCGCCTGCTGCAGGCAGGCGCGCGCCTCGGGCTCGCAGCAGCCGCAGCAATCCGAGCAGCCCGTGCGCGCCTGCAATTCGGCGAACGAACGGACGCCGTCGGCGACTTCGCGACGGATATCGTGATCAGTGACGGCGTTGCACAGACAAATGTACATGCCGCGTATTGGAATACGAATGCGAATGATTGTCAACAAGCGCAGCCGCAGCGATGCCGGCGGTTCAGGCGGCAGCCCATCCGTTGCCCGGATCAGGCGCGCGCCGGGGCTGGTGGCCCACCTGCACGCTCAGCAGGTCTTCCACCACCGGCGCAAAATGGCGCAGGGCGCGCTCGTAAACCTCGCGCTTGAAATTCACCACGTTCGCCGCGGGATACCAGAAATCGACCCAGCGCCAGATGTCGAACTCCGGCTTCTCGTTCGCATCCAGGCGCAGCGCGTCCTCTTCGCCCACCAGCCGCAGCAGGAACCACACCTGCTTCTGGCCGATGCAGATCGGCCGCTGGTGATGGCGCACGTAACGGTTGGGCAGGCGATAGCGCAGCCAGCCACGGGTGACCGCCACCACTTCGACATGTTGCGGTTCGAGGCCGGTTTCCTCTTCCAGCTCGCGGTACATCGCTTCCAGCGGCGTCTCGTCACTGCGCATGCCACCTTGCGGAAACTGCCAGCCGTCACGGCGCACGCGGCGCGCCCAGAACAGCTGCCCGGCGCCGTTCAACAGCACGATCCCCACGTTTGGACGGTAGCCATCAGCGTCGATGATGTCGGCCATCTTGCCTCCTCGCAGCGCGCCAGCCTGTGGGTCGGATCAGTGACCGGTGCGTGACATTCAACCCGATTCAAGCACAGTGCGCGAAGCATCGGCAAGCCACAAAGGCTAATGTACGCTTGAATGCCGGCGCCGAGACGATTAAACTGCCGCGCCCCGCCCTCCGGTTCGCAAGCACCGAACCCACCCGCGGCGGGCACCCCATGGCTATGTAGCTCAGCCGGTTAGAGCACAGCACTCATAATGCTGGGGTCGGTGGTTCGAGTCCACCCATAGCCACCATGTCCTTTTGCGAGTCAGGCAATTGGATGATGGACGACAAGCCCGCGTATCTGCGGGTTTTTTTGTGCCTCGAGCGTCGATTCTGCTCTTGCGGCACCCTCGCAACGCCATCCCGCGCGCCTCTGTTTTTGGTTCCCGAATGGGCTGTGTGACACTTTCTGTGACACTTTTTACTGTCACAGAGCAGGCGATGGGGCCGATATGACCCAAGCACTGTGTGACACATGAAGTATGAAAGTGAGCTGCCTCCGAGATCGTAAGCACTTCCTGCCTATGATCGCCCGCAACCCAAAATATTGATTGCGACAGTTCGATAGCAGAGACTCTGGCTCACGAAATGGGATCAGCGAATTTCGGGTACCCCTTCGGCTGGATCAAGTTCGACTTGGCGTACCTGAAGCCAGCAACCCTCCTTCTTTGCCCATTCGGAGACCTGTCGCCCTGCGGCGGTATGCCTAAGTGCCTCGTCAATTTTCGGAGCCCATTGGAGCATGAGGTCACTCAACTGAGGAGATGTGAATTGGGTTCGCCATATGCGTTCCAGATCAAACTTCTCGCCATAGCGATCCGCAAGCAGGGAAACCAGATAGGCAGTGATATTTGATTGGCTGGCCTTGAACTTCAGGCTCCGCACGATGCGTTGTGCCTCCCTGAATAGAATGGCTTTGGCCACAAGTTCACGGAACCACTTCTCATCAGGGATCCACTCTGTGTCGCTGTTCTTCCGCAGCTGCTGCATGAAGTGGTCGAAGTTCTTCTGGGTGCCAAGGCTGACCAAGTGGGGCTTGGAACCCCAGGCGTTGATGTATCTCGCAACTTCCGGCTTCGAGATTCTTCGGTTGGGTGGAATGGTCTCTTTGAGCTTCCGCAGCTTTGCCGGGGTGTCGCCTCCGCGGAACAGCGCAACTTGATAGCTGCCCCGTGCGCGCTCATAGAACCAGCGCCCTCGCTGATCCGGGCACCACGTACGCTCTGCAAGCCGCTCGATCTCGATGTGGAATGGATCATTGGCCGAAAAGTCGGCTGGCTGCACCGAATTCTGACTGTTCGCGTACTTGGAGATCAGCGAGACCATCTCCTCGAGCCGATCCTCCCTGATCTTCGATATCTTCGCGGGAACGAAGACCTTGGAGAGCTCTGCCTCCTTGAGTTTCCAGGATCTGTGGATCGAGGCGGTCGTCTGACCGCCGTTCACAATCTGCACGCCCTTCAGGTACCGCAGGCCGATCTGGCCATCCTCGCCGCGCTCCGCGACCAGTTCGTCGGCGGTCATGACGATGCCGTTGTTGAAGGCCAGAAACCTGTCGGGCCTCGTTTTGAGGGTTTCCCTGATGCCCTTGTTGATCTTGCCTGTCGCGGACAGGAATGAGCGCACGTTCAGTTCAAGCAGGCGCGCACCGTACAGGTCGTAGAGTTTTGCCAGTGCCACTCCCGGGATGACAGCCAGGCTGTCTTGAGGCCCATGCCAAAGCGCCCCAAGTCGCTCGTCGATCGGGACTCGAGTGGGCTGGTCGACCCGAGAACCATCGCCTCATCCAGCTTGTCTGCAGTCAATCCGTGCCCGTTGTCGGATATGCGGACGAACGAGTCCTTTCCATTCCAGCCGAAGTCGATCCGGATATTGGAAGCCTCTGCAGAAATACTGTTGTCGATGACGTCCGCGATGGACGCTCCAATCGTATACCCCATACCACGCAGCGACTGGGTCATCGCACTGGCGCGCGGTGGGCAGCTCCTTGTCTTCATTGTTGCGAATCCATGAGGTCGGTCAGTCTGGTGGCGCGGGAAGGGTGCCGCAGCTTCATGAGTGCCTTCTTCTCGATCTGGCGTATCCGTTCCCGCGTGACACCAAATCGCTTGCCCACTTCCTCCAGGGTGAGCTCTTCATCCACCGCGATACCGAAGCGCAGTCTCACGACCTCAGCCTCACGTTTGTCCAGTGAGGACAGGTAGTGCCTGGCGTCCCCTTTGCTGTGGAAGGAGCTGTTCCTCGCGTTCCGTGCCCGGCCCACCAGTGAATAGGCTTGGCAGGGAGGTCCACCGATCAGTACCAAGGCGTCACCTGAGTTGTGGATCCGCGAGACCATCTGGGCAAGTTCGCTGTCACCGTCAGCTGTGCCTAAGACCAATTGGCGGGCCTCGAGGGTGGCTTCGTGCCAGAGCGATGCGTAGGCGGTCCTCGAGAAGAAGTCGCCGGCGGACTGGATATCGCCACGTGATGTCTTTTCAAGGAACTGGTAGTACTCCTTGGGAGCACGGCCATCAAGCGCGATGGCCTTTCGATAAAAGGAGCGCAAGGTCAAAGTGCGGTGGGCCGAGGATTCCATCTCAGCCGATACGCGGATGCGAAACGGGTGATGTTGGGCGTCCGGCGAGAAGTTGGTGAATCCCTCTCCGAGTCCGCCGGGGCCGGCAAAGATGTCTATTACATTTACTTGCAAAGGCATGACAGATGAACTTCCCGGACTGTTTCGAGTTGCCTTGGCGCTGGGCGCTCTGCTGACCCGTTTACGTGGCTGGTTATCAGTGAATGGGTATTGAGTGGGTCGGATTGGTCATCCGGAGCTGGATGGATTCCCTCGCCGTGCTCGCCCCGGGTTGTCTTACGGTCTGGACTTTCCCCATGACGGACACTCTTAGTAGAGAGCAGCGTTCTGCAGCGATGTCGAAGATTCGAAGCAGGGACACCGCGCCTGAGTTGTTGGTCCGGCGTGCTCTCTGGTCGGCGGGGCTTCGCTTTCGTTTGCAGGCAAGGGCTTTGCCTGGGCGACCGGATATCGTATTGCGACGTTGGAACGCTGTTGTTTTCGTGCATGGGTGCTTCTGGCACCGTCATGAGGGCTGTCCGTTGTTCCGATTGCCGGCGACGCGGCCCGAATTTTGGGAGCCAAAACTGCTCGCCAACCAACGCAGGGATACAAGGGCAATACGCGAGCTGTCGGAAGCTGGATGGCGTGTTCTTGTTGTATGGGAGTGCGCGCTGAAGTGGGATGCGGAAATTTCCGGGGTGCAAGCCGTCTCATGGGTGCGGCGGCAGAACGACAGCGCAGAGCTGCTCCGGAGCGGGAGTTCGATCATGATGAGGTCACTTCCCTCTGAGTCTTGATGGCAGCGCCTGTCTTCCATGCCCCTGTCGTTTTGAATAGAGACCTTCCGTGGTCACGCTGTTGACTCTCGCTGATTGCTGTCTTGGAAGTTGAGACGCAGGGCTTTGGCTGCTGCTTCATGGTGCAGGGCGGGGCTTGCTTGCTGGAACCTCGTCGAGGTACTCCACCAGTTCCTCGATACGGCAGTTGAAGTAACCGCAGAGCCGATCGAGGTTCTCTGAGCGCACGCTCGCCCCATACTGATTGAGCATCTTCGAGAGCGTGTTCCTCGTGATGCCGGTGGCCTGTGCGATCTCTTGGATCGTCACGCGGCGACGTTCCGCAAACTCCTTGTCGGCGATCCGTTCCTTGAGCTTGTAGCGAAGCATGGCCGACCTTGTTGGCATCGTTTCATGCATTTCGCCCAAAAAAATTGACAAACGCAAGTCTTGTGTTACAAATGCACTCGAATGCACATATTTATGTGCATTCGCCCTGAAACTGGTGCATGGAGCATTGACATGAGCGAAACATATCTCACCACCGACCAGCTGGCCGATCGCATTCACTACGACGCCCGAACCATTCGCACGCGCCTCAAGGATGCGGTGCTGCTGGAGGGTATCCACTACATCAGGCCGTTCGGAGGGCGGAAGCTTTTGTTCATCTGGGAAGCGATCCAACGCGATATCGGCACTCCTTCAGCATCTCGCGCGCCACTCATTCCGATGGCCAACGGTGGTGTCGCCCATGGCTAAGGTTCGGGTGCGACCGGAGACCGGCACGCTTTATCTGGATTTCTTCTATAGGGGCGTGCGTTGTCGCGAGCAGACGGCACTTGCCGATACCACGGAAAATCGAAAAAAGGTCCAGTCGCTGCTCAATCGAGTGCAGAAGGACATAGCGCAAGGAGCGTTCGACTACACAGCGATATTTCCAGGCAGTCCACGTGCGTCGCAATTTGCGACTGCGGTTGAGGGAGCCATCCCAGCTCCGGGCAGAAGAGCATCGGCACCAGTTGCTGCTGCACCACGACCTTCCACGCCGCTGTTCGCCGACTTCGCCGAGCAGTGGTTCCTCGAGATGTCACCGCAGTGGCGCCGACTCCATCGGTCATGCGTGCGGGAGGTATTGAACAAGAATTTGTTGCCAACCTTTGGCAAATCTCTCGTAGGTGATGTCACCAAGGCGGACGTACTCGCCTTCCGTGCTGAAGTGGCCAAGTGTCCAGGCCGCAAAGGTACCTTGGGCAACGCACGCATCAACAAAATCATGTGCTTCCTGCGGCAGATCCTGAATGAGGCGGCGGATCGGTTCGAGGTGACACCGGCATTCCGGGGCGTGAAACCACTCAAGCAGAAGAAGACGGACGTGCAGCCGTTCTCGCTGGACGAGGTCAATCGGATTCTCGGAGCGGTTCGTGTCGACTATCGCAACTACCTCGCTGTGCGTTTCTTCACTGGCATGCGCACGGGCGAGATCAACGGTCTGCAATGGAAGTACGTGGATTTGGAACGCAGTCTGATCCTCGTCCGCGAAAGCGTGGTTGCCGGTGAAGTGCAGGACGACACGAAGAACCAGTCGTCCGTACGTGACATCCCGATGCAGCCGATGGTGCGCGAGGCAATTCTCGCCCAGCAACGAGTCCGCGATCCGGCCGTGCCGTGGGTATTCCCCTCGCGCGAGGGCGGCCCGATCGATGCGCACAACTTCACCAACCGCGTCTGGTACCCGTTGCTGCGCTACCTGGAACTCGAGAAGCGGCGCCCATACCAGACACGTCATACCGCCGCGACGTTGATGTTGGCCTCGGGTGAAAACCCCGAGTGGATCGCCCGGACCTTGGGGCACTCCAACACGGACATGTTGTTCCGCGTGTATTCGCGCTACGTGCCGAACCTGACTCGGCTGGACGGGCACGCGTTCGCCGGACTCATCAACAGCCGCCTCGCCGGTCAGGAAGCGACGGCCGAGCCGGTAACGTCCGTCGATCTGGACGCTATGAGCCCAGAACAGCTGCGGAACGCCTTGGCGCGTCTTCTCAAAGCCAAGCCTGAATCCTGCAAGGAGGTGCGTGGCAAAGACCACTGATTCGTAGAGCACTCCCCCGATCACCACCTCTCATTACGAACACGCTGAAGGTAATCACCATGAATGACCTGTATACCGCCGAGATCGCCGCCCACCAAGATGCCTATCGCTATCGTCGGGAGGGCGTGCTGATCTGGGATATCCCGCCGAACAAGGAACGCCCGCCCTACCACGCAAGCTTCGTCACACAGGACGGGGTATATCCGCTGGTCAGCTGGGTCGATCCACCGTTGTTCAGCGATCCGGACGTCGTGGACAAGGTCAGTGCCGTGATCCTGAGTCTGCCCAATCACCAGATGTATCTGGTGCATGCGGAGCGCGATGTCACCCTTGACCCCATCGAAGTGATGGATACCCACCAGTGTCCCATCCCGTCGGTGGTGGTGGATACCTATGATCTGCTCCAGTCCATCACGACGCCGGCGCTGCGACGGTTCGTCAGCGACGTGTTCTCATTGGTACCGGTATTCCACGGATTCTGGACATCGACGGCCGGTACCAAACATCACACGTGGCCCGGTGGTCTTGCCTGGCACAGCCTTGCGGTGGCCAACAAGGTGGCGGGCGTGATGACGTCGCCGGCACAGAAGCAGGTGAATTTCCGCGGAGTCGAATACGAGCTCGGCGTCATTGCGGCGTTGTTGCATGACGTCGGCAAGACGGTCAGCTATACCCAGAGCGGCTACTGCAACGAAAGGGCGCTCATGATCGGTCACGAGCTGCTCGGGGTGGAATTGATCCGCAAGCCGCTGGAAACGCTGCGCACGAGCCGATCCGATCTGGCCGATGCGATGACCGTGTTGCTGCTGAGTCGCACCCGCTTTGCGTGCGGTCCCCATCGTCTGGAGGCGATCAGGGAAGTGATCAGCAAGGCTGATCGCGAGAGCGCCAAGCGGAACACGAAGCCGCGCTAGAGCCGCGCTCGGGGATCCGGCTGGGAACGGCTTTCACAGATGGACGGGGTCTCCGCGAACCACCACTGCAATCCCCGGCGAAGCGTCCGCCAAAGAATCACGGAGAGTGAGGCCCCACATGTTGAGTCACCTCTGTCGCAAATCGTGCGCCTCATGGCGTGTTCAATACCTCAGCACTCCTTACCCAACGAGGCACCCATGCCAAACTCGAAGAATGTAGACCTATCGCTTCTGTGGATACAGATGAGCGAGATGGAACAGGTGGTCTGGGCTACTGCTTTTTCGCTTCACATGTCATCAGCAGAGGCGGCGGCAAAGCTGGCCGATGAAGCGGTTGAGCGCTTGCGTACCTTGGATGACTCCAGGTCGGAGTTCCCGGAGCCTGAATATGTGGTGGCACGCGCAGGCCTCTATATCGAGCTGCAGGACTTTGAGACGTGGTACTGCGTTGAAATGCAGATTCGCTATGGGAAAAAGGCATCGTATCGGCCACCGAGCAAGGAAGACTGCGCCAAGGCGTATGAGCGCTATCGAATGTCGCGCAGTGATTTCTACTGAGGATATCGACGCGCAACCATGTTGACGAAGGAGATCGAGCGGGTGCTGTGGCCTCAGTTGTGCAGGTGAGTATTACAGCGACCCCGTGACTGAGAGAGGCGCCTCCGGAATGGAAACTCACGATCACCTATGTCAGGCATGCAGGAGCGTATCGAGCTGATAGAGGGCTGATGTGATGGGCACGCTTTCTGCGGAACACGCTGTTGACATGGCTAGGGTACGGATCAAGACCTACTCCGAACGACTGGCCGAGAACACTACCGTGATTCAGACCCACGGCAAGCTCATTGAGACGGTGGTGGAGATAGCGTGGAACAAGGCACTCGCTGGTTTCCGGCTCAACGAGAGCTACGAATTCCATAACCTAGCGAAGGACTGGGCGGCGGAGTTCGAGGCGCTATATGACGACCGCGTTGCTTCGTACGAGTGGCACGAAGACGACTGGCTCGAACGGTGTGAGCACTTCACCCAGGAGAAGGTGGAGGAAGTGGTATTGGCTGGGCTCGGCCGCATCCTAGCGCGGGATGAGCGGTGATTGGCGTCGGCCATCTCAGGATGGCCGACGCCACCTGTCACATCATGCGTGGTCCGGATGTCCATTCCCCTTGTGTTTTCGTCCCGTTTGGCATGCCGGGAATGTCTCAGTTCGGCCAACTGCGGTCAGTCACAGCCTCAACCAAGTTGCCGCAAAGCTGACGTTTGATATGCAAACGGCGACGCCCCACCCATCCAACAGGGTTCGTACGAAACACGATTGGCTAACCTCAATCCGATCCCCTATTTCCGCACGCATGAGGCGCTAGTCGGCAGAAGGCAGTTGCAGGCGCGGGAACACCATCGTCATGGTAGTGCCGACGCCGGACGTGGACTCGACGTCCACGAAACCGCCGGCCTGGCGCACCACGCCGTAGACCTGGGCCAGGCCTAGGCCGGTGCCGCTGCCTTCGGGCTTCGTGGTGAAGTAGGGTTCGAACAACCGCTCGCGCACGCTCTCGTCCATGCCGCTGCCGTTGTCGATCACAGCCAGGGTCACGTAGTCGCCAGCCGGTCGCAGCGTGCTGCCGTGCTCCGCGGTCACCGTCAACCCACCCAGCCGCACAGTGATCACACCCTGCCCGCCGCAGGCATCACGGGCGTTGATGCACAGGTTAATGAAGGCCTGCTCGATCGCATGACGGTCGCACATGGTCGACAGTGCGGTGGCGGCACGCTCGATCTGGAAATCCATACCGGCGCCGAGGCTGTGCCGCGCGAAATTCTCGATGTCACCTACGATGCCGACCAGCTCGACCGGCTCGGGCGTGTAGCGATGCACGCGAGCGAATGCCAGCAGGCGCTGCGCCAGCTGCGCAGCATGGTGCACGCCGTCCATCGAATAGCCCAGCAAGCGGCGCTGACTATCGGTGAGGTTGGCCGGATCGTCCTGGATGCTGCTGAGCGCGACCACAGCAATCTGCAGCATGTTGGAGAAGTCATGCGATAGGCCAGCCACCAGTTGACCGATGGCCTCGTTCTTCTGCGATTGTAGCGCAGCGTGCTCTGCGACCGCTTGGGCCGCGCTGGCCAGGCCAAGCTGAAGCTTCAGCGACTGCTCACGGCCCGCGCCCTGCTGATGTGAAACCCGTGCGCGCGCCAACTGGTCAACCAGCCTCTGGTTGCGAACCGTGCTGACGGCGCGAGCGGATTCGCTGAGACTGAGTCTGCTGGCCAGGCCGACGATCGCCGTGTCCAGCGCCAGCTTCGCTTCGACCGCTTCAGTGATGTCGTGACAGATCACAGCCATGCCATCGACCTGATGGGTCGCATCCACATACGGGTGAACGCTGATCAGCCACCAGCCCGGCTCGCCGCTGGCCGATGGCAGCACCTGGGTGAACTGCATGGATCGGCCGGTGCGCGCGGTGGCCAAAGATGCTTCGAGCACGTCACGGGCCGCTTCCGGCCAAAACGTGGCCAGCGGTTGGCTGAGCGCGGCAGCCGGATCGGCGATGCACAACACGGCGCAGCCGCTGGCATTGATGCGGGTAATATGACCGCGCAAGTCGAGTTCGTGGACGCCGTCCGCCGAAAAGGCGAGCAATTGCCGGTAGCGCTCAAGATCGTTCATTTGTGCACTCGTCATGGAGACCGAGCATAGGGCTAATTCGGCCTCACCGCGTGTTTACATGGCGCGGGTCAAGGTCGGTGCATCTTCTGCCCGAGATCACTCATGACTTTTACCCCGACCAGAACCATCTTGCTGGCCGAAGATGACCGCAACGCCCGTGAAGTCACGGCGCTGGTGTTAGAGGCCGCAGGCTACAAGGTGATCACGACCGGCAATGGCACCATCGCACTGGATATCCTGCAGAACGACGCCACCGTCGACCTGTTGCTGAGCGATATCCAGATGCCTGGCGGTATCGATGGCATCGAACTCGCTAGGCGCGTGCAGATGAAGCGGCAGATGCCGATCGTGCTCACTTCGGCGGATCCACGCAGCAGCTTCACATGGTTTCCCGACAACGTGATCTTCCTGCCCAAGCCCTACGATCGCCGCGCGCTGCTAGCCGCGGTGACGGTGCTGCCATGGCCGGCAGCCGCCTGATGCCTCCACGTTCGGAGTCGGTCATCGCTGAGCCAGCTTTTGCAGGAAACTTGCTGCCGTGTAGTTCGGATGAAGACGATGTGGGCAAATCCATGACCGCACAGCTGAGCCGTCGGCAGCCAATAAGCCACAGGCGCTAAACGAACACGTAGCTAGTTTCCACGGAACCACGACGACAGCAGGATTGATCAGACCATCCGAAGCCCCCGTCGATGCTCGTAGGCACCGGCTCTTCATGCGCGACGCCAGCTCAGCGACCTGCCCGCACTGTGGTAATCACCAGCGGCGATAACTAGCCGTTCCGAAAGCAGACGGTCGCCACCGGCAGCTTCACGTCGAACATTGCCCATTCGTGGCATCGGTGCACGCTAGCAGGCTCCACCAACTCGGTAGGAGTCTGCTATGAGTACGATCAATCCATCCGCTCAGCGCCATGAACCCTGGAACAAGGGCAAGCTCTCCGGTCAGAAGGCACCGCTCAGGCTCCGCGACATCTGGGCAATTCGCATCCGCCTGCAGCTCGCAAGAAAGACTCGCGACCTTGCATTGTTCGATCTGGCAATCGACAGCAAGCTCAGGGCATGTGATTTGGTCAAGTTGCGTGTACGCGATGTCGGCTCTGCGGATCACATTTCCTCTCGCACCATCGTGCTTCAACAGAAGACGCAGCGCCCGGTTCAGTTTGAAATCACCGCACCGACGCGAGATGCAATTTCCGCTTGGATCAAACAGGCTCAGCTTCAATCCAACGCCTTTCTGTTCCCAAGCAGGATCCGCAACTCGGACCACTTGTCGACCCGGCAGTACGCACGAATCGTCAATGCATGGATCGAAGGAATCGGATTGGATGTCGCTGCGTACGGTACGCACACCATGCGGCGTACAAAGGCTACGCTCATCTATCGACGGACGAAGAACCTACGTGCCGTGCAACTGCTCCTTGGACATACCAAGCTCGAAAGCACGGTCCGATACCTTGGCATCGAAGTGGAAGATGCTCTTGAGATCGCAGAGCAGACCGAAGTCTGATCGGAAAGGCTGTGCGCCGGATAGCGGCACAAGGCACGGTCGCTATCCGGCCAGGTGCTGCCGGTCGCAGCTTGAATCGGGTTGCTCGATAGCGGATGTTGGCGATTTACTTGCCGCGACGTGTTGCTGATCATCGTTATTCTTGGAAGTGTCCGCGTTAACGAGGTAGAACCCCGATGAGGGCCGCAGGAGTGTCTTCAGGCAAGTGCGTTTACCCGACTACGGCTGTGCCGAAATCGACAGGCTGGCGCCATGGCCGACCTTGTCGGACCAGAACAAGCGACGTCCCGAGCTGGTTTCCGGCAGGATGTAGACGATGCCGCTGGTGTGCGTGAATGCCGGGCTGACAAACCTCTGATAAAACTTCAATGGCACGTTGATGCAGCCGTAAGAAATGCGGTTGTCCGCAGATGTTGGGCTCTGCAAGCGCTGGGCGCGGTGCTCCTGCGGAGTCCCCTTGACCACCGCGTGCAGCGCGATGGCATCCTTGTAGTCGACCCACAGGATCTCCTTGCCGTGCGGATCGTGAGCCAGCGATGATACGAAGCGACCTGCCGGGGTGATGCGATCCTGCGGACGAATGGTCGCCATCCTTTCGTCGCCAACCCCTGCGACCGAGCGATCGCCCCGCGCTAGCCCGAGCAGCACGGGTGCAGCGGCCCGCAGGTGTCCGGCCGCATCGAACGCGAACACTGCGGCATCGGTCTTGTCGATGATCAGATAAGGCATGCCACCGTTGTCGCGCGACGCTATCACCCACTGCACCAGTTCGGTCACCTCCGCTGATGGTGGATTCAATCCGACCCCCGGCGCTGGTGGGCGCCCGGCGACGGCCGAAGCCTCACCCGTGGAGCTGAGGCGGGTGGATGCCGGGTCGATCCAAGGCCTCGCCGCGACGGTCGACGAATGGCAGGCGATGACCAGCGTCAACGCCACCAGCAGGTGGCCAAGGCCTTCGTTCGCCGGAACTCTTGCGGCATCCGCCAAAACCATCCACGGTCGCGCGGGTATCGTGTACCACATCAGTTTCGTGCTGGCTTTGGCTTGTACACCGGCGCCACATAGGGAGGAGTGACTCTCAAGATCGGCGGCGGCACCGGAGCCTCCAGCATCGTCATGACCAACGGTGACTCGTGCGTCACTTCAACCAGCGTGGCCGGCGCTGGAGCCCACCCCGGCAGCGGCATCGGCACGCCCAGCGGCGGTGCCCCCGTCGGCAGAATCGGCGGGGGCGGGGGCGGGGGCGGGGGCGGGGGCGGGGGCGGAGGCGGAGGCGGGGGCGGAGCTGGAGCTGGAGCTGGAGCTGGAGCTGGAGCCGGAGCCGGAGCCGGTGCTGGTGCTGGTGCTGGTGCTGGTGCCGGTGCCGGTGCCGGTGCCGGTGCCGGTGCTGGTGCTGGTGCTGCGGTGATCGTCCCGGTGGTATGTGCCAGCACCGGTCCGCAGCAATTCAGCGGTAGCGCGTAAGAACCCGCATTCGGTCCAGACAAGGTGTAGCCGGTGTAGGTGATCCCTTTGTTCACGCCGACGTCGGGGGTGATGAAGTTGGCACTGCTGCCGGCGCCATTGACCAGCGTCACCCCCGACGGGCTGCCCTTCAATCCGGTCAGCGTGGTTGCGGTGGTGCCGTCGTAGGTCTTGTCGCCGCCGGCGGCGAACACCAGCATGAATTGGCTGAGGGTGGCTCCCTGGGTAAGAGTGAACTTGTTGGAGTAATCCGTCGGCGCCGCGTAGGAAACCGGGTTGTAGTAGATGTTGACCGGGGCCTTGGTGACCGTTGCCAGCGGTGCCAGCGAATCGAACACGACCGTGCCGCCGGCAATACCAGGACCCGTACCATCCGAATCCGCACTCAGGGTCATGCCCAGTGGCAAACCCAGGCTGCGGGTGGGGTCGGCGGTGCCGCGGGTCAGGGTGAGCGCGGAGAACACATTGACGTTGTTCCCTGCGCACATCAGCAGGTTGCCGTCCGTGACCGTGATCGCCGCACGCTGATTGATGTCGTTGCCCGCGCTGAGCTTGACGCTGCCGTTGGTGGTGGTGATGGCCCCGCTGACGTTGACATCGCGCCCGCAGCACACCGAGAAATTGCCATTGGTGGCAGTAACCGCGGCGTTGATGTTCACGTCGCGATTGGCATTAAGCGCCAGCGTGGTGGGCGTCCCGCTGGCAGTCCAGCTCACCGCATCGTTGATGAAGATATCGCCATTGCCGGTGCCGGTCGTGCCGGTGGTGTCGATGGTGATGTTGTTGGTGACCAGTTCAGCCGAGAGCGTCGCGCCGGAAATGTTATCGCCCGGGGCGCTGCCCACCGTGTAGTCCAGCGGATCGATCCGCCATTGGCCAGTCTTTCCCTGGGCTGCCAGCGTACTGACCTTGCTGCCGACGGCGACGTTGACGTGGGCTGCGGACGTCTCGATGAGCCCACCGTCGCCACCGACCGGAGCGCTCGCGTCCAGGCTGCCGGCGAGGTTCACGCTGCCGCTTTGCATGTCGCCCAGCAGCAGGATCGTGCCATTGTGGTTCTCGATCGTCTGCGCCTGGATCATCCCGGTGTTGTTGACCACCGTATTGAGCAGGTTGCCCGCCGCCTGCGCCGTGAGCAGCACGCGACCGCCATCGGCCTGAATCATGCCGCCATTGCTGACCAGCGCATTGACCGCTCCCTGCGACACCGACACGTTCAACAGGCCGTCACCGGCCACGTCCAGCGTGACCGCCTCACCGCTGGCCAGCGCCACGCTGCCGAGTCGGGCCGAGATGATGCCCTGGTTGCTGACGCTGCGACCCAGCAGTGCGACATAGCCACCGCTGGCCGCGCCGATCCGTCCCTGGTTGATGATCGAGCCGGCGCCGGCGTTGGCAAATACATAGTGGCCGGCCATGAAGTTGGCGTCAGTGATGCCCATGGTGGAGGCCACCAGGCCACCGACGTTGACCGACGCGCCACTGCCGAACAGGATCCCGTTCGGATTGACCAGGAAGACGTTGCCGTTGGACGTGAGGTTGCCCAGGATCACCGATGGATCGGCGCCCAGTACGCGGTTCAGCGCCACCGACGTGCGGCCAGGCTGCATGAATTGCACGGTATCGCCCGCGCCGATACTGAAACTCTGCCAGTTGATGATGACGTTCGCGCTGGACTGGGTGATTGTGGTGGTGCTGCCGTTGCTGGTGATGCTGGCCTGCCCGGCCGTCACCACCCCACCGGTGGGAACCGTCGCGTGGGCGGGTATGGCCAGCGCCAGCATCAGCGATGCCGACAATGCGCGGATGGTGAGCGACGTCAACCGGGCACCCGGGCCGGCGCAGGATCGGCTCTTCGTAGGGGTGCGGCAGGCGATTCCGGCCGCCACGCCAATGGGATGGACGTGCGTGTTCTGGGTGGGACAATCAGTGCGGTTCATGGTGAATTCTCGAATGCTTTTTCAGGACCCTGCGCCAGGGCCAAACGGGCTCAGAAGTACTTGATCAGCTGGATCCAGAAGCGTTCCGACCTGTCCGGTGCCGACATCGCACGCTCGCTGCCGAGCTTTTGCGCGTAGTACGCCCTCACTGAGAAGTCACCCGGATCCTCCCAGGTGGCTCCCACGCCAACGCTGCTCAGCGTGCGGCTGTTGGACCCCGCGTACCACGGGTGTTCGTTGATGGTGATATGCCCGGTATCCACAAAGCCGAGCAGATGCACCTGCCCCGGCACGTGAGCTGATAATCCGACGAGCAGCAAGCGCGCTTCCAAGCTGGCCAGGTAACCCGCGTCGCCAAAGCCCTCACCCTGCGGATAGGCGCGAATGCCGTCCATGCCGCCAAGCACCAGTTTCTCGGAGGGGTCCAGATTTTTAGACGCCAGCTGGCCGGTGAAGCTGCCGTAAAGCGATACCACATCGGTCACCCGCTGCAGTCGCGCGAGGTTGAACCAGAGCTTGCTGTAAGACCCGTTGGTGCGCGCACTGACTGCGTCGGCCGCCCTTGCTGCCGGCGTCTGAATGTCGAGGGAACCGGCAGAAAGGCCCACGAAGAAGGTGGTCACACCGCCGCCGCCAAGGCCGTCCTGATGACTGCCGTAAAGCTGGGCTGTCGCCACGTGCGCCTGTCGATCGCTGACCGAGTGGAACAGGTCGATGTTGTCCTGAAAGGTCTTGTCTTCGTAAACCAGCCCGGCGGTGAGATTGGTGTCGCGCGAGCGTATCAGCGGGTAGTAGCCATAGACGCTGGCCACTTCGGCCGAACCATGTGCGCCGAGGCTCCTGAACTGCCTTCCCAGCACGTATTCAAGCTTGCTGTAGGCCACACCCACCGTGGCACGACCCACTTCCAGCTGATAGGACGCGCGTCCGTAGCGGAGCCCCCGGCCCGACGTCAGCACACGCAGGCTGGCGACATCACCGAGCCCGAGAGGATCATTGAGGTTCACCGTGGCGCCAATGCGGTATTCCCCGGTGTAAGGGTTGCCGGCATTGTCCGCATCCACACTGCCTGACACCCGCCGACCGGGAGTGACATCGACGAGCAGGTCGGAACTTCCCGGCGTGGCTCCTGGCGACAACGTCGAGGAAACATGCACACCGGGCACATCGGAAAGCAGCAGCAGGCGGCTTTCCAGTGGCTTGATCGTGATCGGATCACCGGTGTTCAATCCGTCCAGCTTGCTCCGGGCAAGACGACCAGACAGATTGGTGCTGTTGTTCAAGGTCACCTTGCCATAGCGGCCTTCGCTGACCGCGATGGTCACCTCATTGCCGATGACCTTCTGCGCGGGCAAAAACGCTCGTGCCACGAAGTAACCGTGGCTCCGATAGAACTCGGTGATGCGTGAAGCCATCACCTGCAGATCCGCCAGCGAGAGCTGCGCGCCGGGATGGAAATCGGCGACACCCAGCAGTTTCGCCTCGGAGAAAACATGCTCACCTGACACATGCAGTGTTTTCACCAGCACCCTTACCGAGTTCTCACCCGACGTCGGCGGTGCAGTCGTCTGCTCGATGCGAATATCCGGCGCGACCTGTTGCGGCACCGGCGGTAGCGGGAGCTGCTGCAGCTGACTGCCGGCCCCGGGCACCTCTTGCGCCCAGGCAGCATGAGCCAGCGCCAGCAGCGCCAGCGGCAATAAACTGTTCTTCTTCATGTCGAACTTCCTTGCGCGGCTTCCGCGCACGGGCATGCTCGGGCCGTGCGACAAATACGCTGATGAGTGATGTGGCGAGAGATCTGTACTGCTTCTTGCCAGACTGGATGCCGCAGAGGACATCAGCCTGAGAACTACGCTGCATGACGTCGCGCTGCCGTGAAACCCCATTTGGAAACAGGCACTCGCGCGATGCACCCAGTCAAGAGTGCGGCAAGAGCACGCGCCAGAGACATTTCGGAAAGTGAGCTTGCCCGAGTTTGATAGACACCTACCGTAAACCGTAAGGTTCACCCAGAGGTCGTCATCATGTCCAAACGTATACGTCGTCGTTTCACCGACGAATTCAGGTCTCGCACCGCAGCCATGGTCATCGAAGAAGGACTGCCGTCGCTCTCGAGAAATTGGCTTCCCTAAAGCAGCCGCTCACCACCGGCAGCAACGGGTCGACAGCGGTCGTACGCCAGCCATCGGCTCTGGGTGCGGTCAGCATCGGTACGGCGGTTAGGGATTGCCGGAACGGATGGTCACGGAATGCGCAGATGATTCCGCGCCCCTTGTCAGATTATCGAGGGAATCGTCGTAACCGACATCAAACGCCATTCACCAAGCGACAAACCGGGCCACCTAGATTGACGCCCGTCTTCACCCCGGCCGCAGTGAAGTCGACATAGACCTCGTTTCCCGCCGCAAACCTCGGCCAGAGCGGCAAGCCTTTGCCGTTGGGGTTGCCCGTCTTGATGAAATTGGCGTAATACGCCTGCAAAGTTACGCTCGGCCTGCTGCGATTCAACGGCAAGCCGTTATACAGATACGGCAGATCAGCCCCATGATGCGACGGCTTGCCGCTGGACTCCACGGAAACCTGATCACGCCAAGACGCACTGCCGGTCGCCGCGTGCATGCGCAGCACGTTGTTGCCGCTGCAGCGAAAATCGGTATCCGTTCCCATGCGATCGACCAGGGGGCCATAGCTGGCATCGAAGTGTCCAAGAGGCGGATGTCCGTCGAGGCCGTAATAACGTTTTGCCGCGGCAGTATCCGTGCCGAAAGCGATATGCATGCGTTTGGGTATTTGCGGGCCGCCACCAGGGACTTCCAACTCGATCCGATTGGAGGAGATAACATAGGGAATCTTGCTAACCTCGCCCAGCGCCAGGCTGAGCGCCGGAGGCGCCGTGATCACACGCCCATCGACCACTGCCTGCAGCCACATGTAATCATCACTGGTCAGCGCCTTGCTGTGCAGCTTCAGATCACCAGCCAGCAGCTTGGACACTGACACGGCACGCAGGGCAGACAAGGTGTCGGGCACACCGATTGCCGCGGCCAGTTGCGTGCCAATGGCCTCGTTCTGCGCCAGCGTGCGTGCGGGCTGGCCGAAGCCGGGTGAGCCACTGGATTCCCACGCACCCGCAAACAGGCTGTGCTTGAGGTGAGCCAGCATCAACAGGCCCACATCCTGGCCACCGGCTGATTCGCCACTAATCGTCACCCGTTGCGGATCCCCGCCAAACCGGGCGATGTTGTCGTGCACCCACTGCAAAGCCTTGATCTGATCCATTAAACCGTAATTGCCCGAACTTCCGCGCTGCTCGGCAGTCAGCGCCGGCAGTGACAGAAAGCCCAGTACGCCGAGGCGGTACTGAATGGCCACCACCACAATGCCTTGCCTGGTCAGATTGGTCTGGACCGTACCCGCGGCCGAACCGCAGCGATTCGATCCACCATGGATAACCACCAGCACCGGCAGGTGCGCATGTGGATCGAGTTTGGGTGTATGGATGTTCAGATAGAGGCAGTTCTCGTTGTAACGATGCGCGTCAACTGAATTCCAGTGGTAGTCATTCTGAGGACACGATGGCGGTTCCACGAGCGCCGAACGCACACCATGCCAGGGCATCACATTCTGCGGCGCTCGCCAGCGCAACGTGCCCAGTGGCGGCGCCGCAAAAGGTATGCCCAGAAAAACTGCGCCACCGGTGCCATCTGCCTTGCCTACCAGTTGGCCTTGCATCACGGTCACCTTCGGCCCCACCACCTTGGCCAACACAGGTAACGTCACCAACATAGACAAAGCAAACATTGCCGCGCGAAGCCAAATCGTCCAGCCAACATGTCGCATCATTGAACTCCTGACTCTCGACGAAGAACCCCACGTGGCATATGGCGACCAAGCGCGGCAGCATAAGGCGATGCCCGACGGCGAGTTGAAGGACGCGGTCAAGCGCGCCGAGCATATGCAGGCGGCCGTTCGCTCCAGGGTGAACACCCGTTCCGGGTAGTGGAGCGGCAGTTTGGCTGCCGGAAGGTGCGCCTCAAGGGATTGCTCAACAACACGTCTCAAGTTCTGAGGCTGTTCGCGATGTCGAATCTGCGGATGACGCGGCGAATCTTGTTGGCGTCTTCTGGAGAGGTGCGTCAGTATCGTGGGTCGGGTGGACATGAGCGTGGGCTCGTTCAAGCTTCGCGTCTAGGCGGTGCGGTGGAACCACGCACCACCAGCTCTGGCTTGAAACCTTCGTTCTCGACCTTGCCTCCACGGATGTGTGCGATCAAAAGACGTGTGGCACGCTCGATGATGAGGTCTTCGGGCTGTCGCGCGGTAGTAAGTGGTGGCCACGACTGACGAGAGAATGGACTGTCCTCGAATCCGGCGATCGAGATGTCGTGAGGAATCTGTAAGCCGTCAGAGCGTGCGGCGGCCAGTGCGCCAGCCGCGATTTCGTCATTGGAGCCGAAGATGGCCGTTGGTGGACGTGCCAAGCTAAGCAAGCGTCGTGCTCCACGAAAGCCATCGTCGAATAGATAGTCGCCCTGTACGATCAATTCTTCGCTTGGCACGACGTTATAGTCCCGCAATGCTTCCCTGTAACCGTCGAAGCGTTCTGCGCTCGCGTGGTGGGATTTGCCGCCCTTCAAAAAACCAATCCGGCGATGGCCGAGGTGTATGAGGTGAGCTGTGATCGAATAGGCCGCGTTGCGGTCATCTATGTACACGCAAGGTGAGTTGCCGCCCGGGTCGGCACTCGAAGACAGGACCAGCGCTACTGGAATCTTGCAGTCACGCAGTGACATCAGGGCACTGCTGCGCTCCGATACGGGTGGGGCTAGCACGATTCCTGCAAGTCCCAAGCGATTCGAGAAGTCGCGCAATTTTTCTGCAAGATTGGGGGCGCTTGAATTGAAGGGGTGCACGTGCAACCCGAATCCAAGATCGTCGCACGCCGTCAACGCGCCCTGCAGCGCTGCCACGATGAGGTATGCGTTGGGGTTATCGTAAGCTAAACCTATCGTATAAGCCCTCGCGCCGCTCAACCCACGCGCGAACAGGTTGGGGCGATAGTCGAGCAGCTCGATCGCGCGCATGACCCGCGAGCGCGTTTCCTTGCGCACTGAATCTCCGCCGTTGATTACGCGCGATACCGTGGCTGACGATACGCCAGCCCGGGTTGCGACGTCCTGCAACGTTGGGGTTCCCGAAGCTTGCTCTTTTGGTTCTTGTGTCATGTTCAGGACCTTTCTGCGTGCGTGTTGTGGTCAATCGCTGCGTAGTTGCGGATTTTGCGCGTCGGCGTACGTGTTGGTTCGAGTCGGTGAGCGAGCATGCGCAGTCGCGCGTAGCAGCCTTGGTGCGAGGGTCGACTTGAGCGAGTATAGCATTGTAAGCGCTTTCATAAAGCGCACGAAATTGTTCGCCACTCGCTAGATTGCCTTCTTTCAAGGTGCCGCGACGCCAAGTGTGGATATATTGCGCAGCAACATATTAGTCGCAATATATTGTGATATTACATATAAATAACTAATTTATATATACATTTAATGTACGAAAAAATCATTGCATTGCAGTTTGACTTTTCATCACCCTGTTATAAAAATGGTCCCATAAATTTGGTGGCGCTTACAGTTCCTGCTTCCCTGTGAGGAGGTCGTGATGGGGTGCCACGGTTGTTCTGGGGGTGATAGGGCAGCCGACAGCGCGTCGCAGCGAGTGGAACTCTGATTGGTCCAAACTGGGGAGCGGGGCATTGCATACACGAGCACGATTACTGGGTCGTGGATTTCTTCGGACATCCCTTTTGTGTGCATTGGCCGTCGCCGCGGTGATGGCTCTCCCGCGCATTGCGCGCGCGGATTCGGTATCCGGTCCCTGGAACGTCACGGTGCCGAGTGGCGGCGTTGGCTTCAGCCACTCGATGCCCGCTGGCGCAGGCATGCTCGATGCGAATGCTGATTGGACCGTGTATGCGTGGGTGCGGCCACGGGCACTACCCGTGGGTCGCCAGCTGGTTGCGGGTCTAGGTGACACCGATGGTGTGGCGCGTTATTTCATGCTCGATGGTGGCCATCTGGGCTTTTGGTGGGGCGATGCCCACGAGATAGTCACGAAGTCGGTGTTGCGAGCAAACGCGTGGCAGTTCATCGCTGCGGTGGAACGTGGTGGCCGTTTGCAGTTGTACGTCAACGCCACGCAAGTCGCATCCGTGCCCGCCCAGGGTGGTGTGGTAAACCCGGTGCTTCAGATTGGCCCGGTACAGCAGCCATGGCCAAACGCCGAACACTTCGGTGGTGAGGTTGCGGCATTTACCGTTGTTGATCATGCGGAAAACGCGAGCGAGCTCAAGCAAGTGTCCAACGGGACATCCCCGACAACTTTGACGCGTTACGAGCTCGCTGGAGGGCACTGGCCCCTGCAAACCCATCAGATGGCAGGGCAGGTGGTGCCGCAGCCGCCATCGACATTGCCGCGCAGTCGCGCTCCGTATTCTGCACCGCACGCGCGCCGGCCAGGGGCCCATCCACCGCTTGCTCAAAGCGGTGCCGACACTTGGGTCTTGGGCGATTGGTACCTGGCGTCCGCGACGAAGCTCGATAGCCCGGACGGGGACAAACTGTCGCTACCGACTTACACGCCAGGCGCCAAGCCCTGGATGCTGGCGACGGTGCCTGGCACCGTGCTGACTACGCTGGTTGATCGTGGGGTTTACCCGGATCCGGCGTACGGTCTAAACAACATGGCGATACCGGAATCGCTGCACGAGCATGATTGGTGGTATCGCACAACGTTTGACTTGCCCGCAAGTTTTGACGGAAAACAGCTGCAACTCACGTTTGACGGTGTCAACTACGCGGCTGAAGTATGGGTCAATGGCTCGCGGGTCGGGGACATTCGTGGGGCGTTCATCAGGGGCAAATTTGACGTCACCAAACTGCTCAAGCCGGGGCAGCGCAACGCCATCGCAGTGCGTGTTGCGCCGCCGCCGCACCCAGGTGTTGCGCAGGAGGAGTCATTGACCGCTGGGCCTGGACCCAATGGTGGCGAGGAGGCACTGGATGGCCCCACGTTTATCGCGTCCGAGGGGTGGGACTGGATACCCTCGATCAGGGACAGGAACATGGGGCTGTGGCAGCCCGTAACATTGCATGCAACGGGTGCAGTGCGCTTGGGCGCCCCGCGCATCGTCAGCCACATCCCGGTTCCGGACCTGACTCGGGCGGACGTGGACATCGACGTTCCGCTGACAAACCCCACGCAGCGTTCCGTGCGGGGCACCTTGGAACTGTCATTCGGCGAGGTGCATATCTCCCGCTCGGTCGACGTTCCACCAGGTGGCACCGTGGTCAGTCTGACCCCTGCGAACACCCCCCAGCTTGCGCTGCACAATCCCCATCTATGGTGGCCAAACGGGTACGGGGATCCCTACCTCTACAAGTTGAATATGAGTTTCGAGGTCGGCGATGAGGTCTCGGATACACGTGCACTACATTTCGGCATTCGTCAGGTCAGCTACGAGTTGTCCTTGTTCAACTCGGCGGGTGACCTTGATCGTGTTCTTGTCACGCCGGACCTGAAACAGCACCACGCGGATCGTGTAGTCAATGTCGACTACAGGGCCATTCACCCCACGCAAAAGCCGCACATCTGGGCCTACTCGCTGATGCCGGGAATGGAGCACTCGCCCGCTGTTGCAGCGTTGCAGCCTTCCAGCCTTTCACCTTATCTGGTGCTTCGGGTCAATGGCGTACGCATCGCTGCCAAAGGGGGTAGTTGGGGCACCGACGATTTCATGAAGCGCGTGTCGCGTGAACGCCTTGAGCCGTACTTCAAGCTTCAGCGCGACGCGCATCTGAACATCATCCGCAACTGGGTTGGACAAAGCACAGAGCCTGCGTTCTACCAACTTGCCGACAAGTATGGATTGCTGATCATCAATGAGTTCTGGGAGTCCACGCAGGACTACAACATGGAGCCCATGGATGATTCTCTGTTCCTGCGCAATGCCGCCGATGTCATTCGACGGTACCAGAGCCACCCCTCCATCGTACTTTGGTTTGGGCGTAACGAAGGAGTACCCCAGCCGCTGCTAAACGAAAAGCTGGCCAAGCTCACCGCCGAGCTTGATGGCACGCGTCTTTATCTGCCCAGTTCCAACGACATCAATTTGTGGGTAAGTGGTCCGTACAACTATCAGCCGCCTCAGGATTATTTCACCAAATTGTCCAAGGGGTTTGCCGTCGAAGTAGGTACGCCCTCGTTTCCAACCGCGCGCGCATTCAGCGCAATGATGCCTAAGGCTGATCAATGGCCTATGAGTGATGATTGGGCATATCACGATTGGCACCCGTCTGGTAATGGCGATGTGCATGGTTTCATGGTGGCGATGGCCGAGAAGTTTGGCCATCCCACGAGCCTTGCCGATTTTGAGCGCAAGGCGCAGATGATGAACTACGTCAACTATCGCGCTCTATTCGAGGGATTCAATGCGCATCTGTGGACAGAAAACAGCGGGCGCATGCTGTGGATGTCGCAGCCGGCCTGGCCAGACACGATGTGGAGTATTTACAGCCACGACTACGATACGCAAGCGTCCTATTACGGTGTAATGGAGGCTGCGCAGCCCATGCACGTGCAGATGGACCTGCCTACACGTCAGATTACGGTCATCAACAATACGCGCGACGCATTGAAGGGCGGCCACGTGCAGGTCACCGTATATGGGCCCAAGAGCCAGGTGCTGACGGATACGAGTTGCCAAGTGACTGCAGCAGCCGGATCCGTAGTGCACGCGTGCCCGCGTCTGGAGCTAAGTGCCCAAGTGCGGCGCGAGGGCATGGTCTTCGTGGAGCTGGTACTGCGCAGCTCGAGCGGCGAGGAGCTGTCGCGGAATTTCTATTGGACAGGCACAAAGCCGGGCAGCTTGCGGACTCTCAATGCATTGCCGCAAGTGAAGCTGGAGCTTTCCGCAGTGCGTGAACGCGGCGGACAGGTGGACGTCAGTTTGGCGAACCCAAGCTCGAGCATGGCGCTCAATACGAAATTGACCTTGGTAGATGCGCAAGGACATCGAGTATTGCCGGTGTATTACTCCGACAACTACCTGAGCATTCCACCCGGCGGTTCACGACGAATTGAAATAGACGTTGATCCACAAGTGCCATTGAATGGTGCGGTGGTTTACCTGCACGGTTGGAACGCTGTCTCTGTGCACGAGAAGGTGTCTGCGCCACGACGTAGGCGGTAACGTTTCAAGCCAAATACATGCGCTGTCGCTGGCAGCCGATAATTAATCATTCCGCATTCAGTTCACATTTGTGCAAAGCGTGAGCGCTTGCACCCGAGGAGCGAGGCAATTTATATGATACCTGATTCCGTGACCACGTTACCACGCCGCCACCACCTTACGGCCGTCTATACGTCCAAGGAACAATCATGGTCTG